>NZ_AYLO01000026.1 GCF_000496735.2 Methyloglobulus morosus KoM1 | reverse complement strand
AGCCTGTAGAAACAATAATGGATTGATCGGATTAGATATCCGAATGGTAATCGTTAGTTCGTTTTCAAAATCCTCAATTTCGTGTTTTACCACCCATCGCATAACCGTCCGTTCTGTTTTCTTTCCAATTGGGATTGTTGTAAGCCCACTCAAATCAGTGGCAACACCATCATGGTGCGTCTGGTCAGAAAATGAAATAAGAAATGAGAATGAAGGCCTGTCCTTTGTCGTAAGAGCATCGAGCTTTTCTACAATCGACTGAAAAAGCTCTTTGATTGAGTTTAAGTCACAAATGTAACGTTCTGGATACACCTTCGTAATCGCACCGAGCCTTGATCTCGTGATTGCATATGGCCTACCAAAATTGGCCACTGTATGTGCAAGTTCGTTCATTTTGTTCTCCTGTTGAGATCTAGCGCCATTGGACGGCAAATCCGCACTACGAAATGCGCTATAAAAATTGTCCACTTAATCATCCACATCCTCATAAATATCCCCCGATTTATCCGATTTACCGTCTTCCAGGTCGTCGTCATCGGTATCAAGCACCCTGTTAATGACCAGTTCCGTGACGGCAGGGTAGTTGATTTTCCCTGTGCCTAAAATGGGGATGCTGTCCACGACCAAGATTTTTTTGGGCAGGCTGATGGCGGCAACGCCGGGCGATGCGGCGGCAAGCTGCTGGGTTGTCGCGTCTTTTTGGGTGGTGAGCAGGATGACCAGTTCACCTTTCCTTGCATCGGGTATGCTGGTGGCGGCGTGCAATGCGTTAGGCCAGGCGTTGGTGGCGAGTTGTTCCACGGCGGTCAAGGAGACCATTTCCCCGCTGACTTTAGCAAAGCGTTTGCTGCGTCCTTTGATGCTGATGTAGCCTTCCTCATCCACATGGACTATGTCGCCGGTGTTGTACCAACCTTTGCCGTAGAGGGATTCCGGCGGTACAAGTTTGCCGGGATTGTCGTTCAACAGGTAGCCTTGCATGATGTTGGGGCCTTTTACGTGCAATTGCCCCGCATCTTGAATGCCAGGGATGGGTTCCAGTCGGTATTCCATGCTTGGCATAAAGCGGCCTACCGTGCCTGCCTTATAGTAAATATTGGTATTGACTGAGGTGACGGGCGCGGTTTCGGTTGCGCCGTAACCTTCCATAATGCGGATACCGAACTTGTCCATCCAGGTTGCACGGGTGTTTTCTTGCAGCTTTTCCGCACCCGCCACGACATAACGCAACGTGTGGAAATCGTAAGGATGGGCTTTCTTGGCGTAGGCCGCCAAAAAAGTGTTGGTGGCGAACATGACGGTCGCCCTGATTTCGTAAGCCATTTCAGGGATGACAGCGAAATGCAAAGGCGTGGGATAAAAGAATACCTTCATGCCGCTGGTAATGGGCAATATCGAGCCGATGGTAAATCCAAAGGAATGGAACATGGGCAGGAAGTTAAGCACCTTATCTACCGGGGTAAAGTCGGTCCGTGCTTCCAACTGCTTAAGGTTGGCCAGGACATTGGCATGGGACAACACCACACCTTTGGGCGTGCCTTCCGAACCGGAGGTAAACAGCACCACGGCAGGGTGGTCGGGCTGTTGTGCGATCTTGGGATACCAGGAAAAGGCAGTAACGCTTTGCCACAATCCCTTGGTTTTGTCTGCCCTGGTAATGGTTAGGGCAATATCTTCTAGGTAAACGAGTTGCACTTGCTTGGATAAGGCATCCGCTTCGTTGGATAATTTTCCTTTTTCCAAGAATTGCCGCGAGGTTATGACGGTTTTTACCTCGCCGATCCGGCACGCGGACAGCATGGCGGCTGAGCCCGTCGAATAATTCAGCATCGCCGGAATCCGTCCGTGCAGTTGCAAGGCCAGTATCGTCACCAGCGTTTTCGTGGAATTGGGTAAGAATACGCCGACATTGTCGCTTTCGTGGGTCAACTTAGCCAAGGCATTGCCCAAAACGATAGTCTTGGTAATCAGGGAGTTATAGCTCAAGGGCTTGCGCTCCAAGTCTTCGGCGACTTCATGTTTGCCGCCGTGGATGGTACGAGCATCCAATAGGCTTTGGAATATCGTTTGCCGGTATACGCTGGTGGTGAACATCATCTCGGTCATGATGTCCGCCAAGAGATGCCCGCTGAATTTGCGCCGTGCCTTGCCGCGCAAGTGTTCAGGTGTTTTTACCTGGGTTGGCGGCAGGATGCTGATGGTTATTTTGGGGAACAAGCGTAAACGGAAGACACCATGCAACCTTGAAACATAGGAAAATTGCCCGCCATAAATGCGTATCGGCAAGACAACCGCTTGCGTTTTGTCGGCGACCATGCCCGTGCCGTCGAAAACCTTCATCAATCCGCCCGTGGTCGTGATACGGCCTTCGGGGAAGATAACCGTGCGGGTATCGTCGCGGAAATGGTGGATCAAAGCCTTCAACGACATCGGCTGCGTGGGGTTCATGGGAAAAATATGCGACAACCCCAAGAACGGCTGCAACCACCAACGCTGGGAAATATGCGTATTGATGGCAAAAGTGATGTCGTCCGGCAGGAACACCCACAGCAGCAAGGGATCGAGGAATGACGTGTGGTTGGCGATTATCAACACCCGCTTTCCGGCCTTTTCGTAATTTTCCAAACCCGTGATTTCAACCCGATAAGCCACGGTTAGAATTGCCCCAACAATCTTTCGCAACAGTTTTTTTAGCATAATGCTCCTCCTGGCATTATCTTAGCAGACGTTAAATTTTTGGGGATGACAAAAAGCTACTGGGCTTGTTCGGTTTGTCGATTTGGCTTAAGCCTTTAAACTGTCATCTAAGGCGTACGACAAATTTATAAAACCTGCCGCTAGCGGCAATATAAAAAGAAATAGGATGATGTTAAGTAACATCAGGTTGAGTCCTTCGATAAGCCCATAGAGAAATGAAATATATTGATTTTGTTGGCATTTGCCTTGTCGAGCCATGAGTTGAATAAGCTTGTTCAGGGATTCCTTAAAAGTATCTGCACAATTTAAGCGATGTCATACAATTTCAACTAAAATTAGCCTAGAGTGTCAGGTATTTACTAATATTTCGAATCGAAATAAAGAGGCTGGAAAGTGCTATACAATGTCCTTTTGGACACCTGCTAAAATTCTTAAGTCGGAGAAAATCGTTTGCCAAACACCTACGAACCTCAACTGCCGTTCAAATCCATTGAAGAAACGCTGCAAGAGATTGATGGCCTGGTTTCCTTGCCGGAGGTATACCTAAAATTTCGCCGCGTGATGGAAAACCCGAATTCAGATATTGGGGATTTTAGCGAAGTCGTGTGCTGTGACCCTAATTTGGCAGGGACAGTGCTAAAAGTTGTCAACAGTGCATTTTTCGGGTTTCCTGGGCAAATTGATAGTATCAGCAGGGCGATCAACCTGTTGGGCATAGGGCCGTTGCACGACATGGTGCTGGGTGCTTCCGCAATGTCGTCACTGGATTTCCCCAATGATATTGTCCCACTCAAGACTTTCTGGCGGTGCAGCTTGTTTACCGGTGTTTTGGCGCGCTTGCTGGCGAACCAGCTTAATATCCGTAAGAGTGAATCGTTGTTCATCATCGGTTTATTGCATGAAATCGGGCATCTGATTATTTATTCAAAATATCCCGGACAGGCCAAACAGATCATTGCAAGCCTACCTCAAGGAAACCAAATGATCCATGAAGCCGAACAAAGTATTTTGGGCTTTCATTACGGTCAAATGGGCGCCAGGTTGATGGCCCAATGGCAGCTGCCCTTGAATTTTCAGATAATAACCTATTATCAACCAACAACCCGTGCCCCTGACTACCAATTGGGAACCGCGCTCGTACATGTGGCGCATGGTTACGCGCACCATTATTTTTCTGATGCAGGACAAACACTTGAGCAATTGATACTTCCCAGCGCATGGGGAATCCTTAATTTATTGCCCGAACAAATCGAAGCCACTTTGGAAAAAGCGGAAGTGGCCTGTTCGGATATGGAACAGATAATACTCAAATAGGTAGCCATGAATACCACCAGAGAATTTATCTCCGTTTTGACCGAAAAAATTTCCTTGCCGGATATTTATCGTCAGATAAGGGTATTGATGGATAATCCGAATGTCAAAATCGAGGATTTTGATAAGTTGATTCGGGCAGATACCCAATTGGCGGGCAGTGTCATCCGGATCGCCAACAGTGAGTTTTTTGGCTTTGACCGCAAAGTGGAAGTGCTCTATGACGCAATAAGCCTACTCGGTGTCGGCCAATTGCATGATTTGTTACTGGGCAGCTTATGTATGCGGACTTTTGCCAATGTCCATTGGCAAACAACGGATTATATAAATGATTTCTGGCGGCAAGCGATAAGGCGCGGCATTGCCGCACGAAACGTCAGCAGATTTTGTCGGATGCCTCCAAGCAACCAATATTTTACCGTAGGGTTTTTGTTGGAAATCGGCCATGCGGCTATGTTTGTTAACGCACCCGAATTGGCTTTTAAATTCTTTCAGGAAAGCCAACAAAAGCAGTGTCCCGTCGATATAATAGAGCGTGTCAACTTCGGCTTCGATTACTGTCGACTGGGTGCCGACCTGTTGCGGCACTGGCATTTGCCGCAATTTTATCCACAAGTGATTCAACACCATTTATATCCTGAACGAGCTGTGCCAAGCATCCGTAAAGAAACGGAAATTGCGTATTTGGCGCATGTTTTTTGTAATCCGTCCGGGACTGAAGGGCATCGAAGGACAGGGTTGTTGGATAAGCATCAAGAATTGCTGGTAAAGCAAAAAGTTAACCAAGAGATAATCGATCACGAGAATGACGTTTTTGCGATGTTGAGTCCATCAAAATAGCGCTTTTTTGGGTGGTTAAAGAGACATTAACCGCCCAGCATCTCCAAAGCCAGCAAAGCCATATTTTTTGAGCCGCCTCCTTCGCCGAGTTGTTGCTTCACCCGATGCAGGTCTTGGCGCATCGACTCCCTATAAGGCTTGTCTTTCAAAATTTTCGTGATTTCTTCGGCAAGCCGTTCTGCGTTAGCTTCATGCTGGATCAATTCTTTGATGGCAGGTTTGCCCAGGATAATGTTTGGCAACCCGATATAGGGGATTTTAACCAGCAACCGCCCTAACCAATAGGTCAGGGGCGACAATCGGTAAGCAATCACCATAGGGATTCCCAATAATGCAATCTCAAGGCTCGCCGTGCCCGAAGTGGTCATGATAGCATCACAGCATTGGATGGCATCGTAGGGCTTTTGTTTAATGACGCTAATCGTTAACGGTATGGCCCTTAGCTGATCGGCAAGCAAGTTGTCGGGGATAGAATCGGCCTGTGGCAGCAGGAAATGGATGCCGGGAAATTCGGTTTGCAATTGCTGTGCTGCCGCCAACATGACCGGCAACATACGTTCTATTTCATTCTTGCGGCTGCCAGGCAAAATCCCCACGATAGGGGTGGCTTTAGCCAAGCCAAATAGCCGTAAATCTTCCTCTTTACTGTGTTGAGGGTGAGCTTTGTCCACGGAAGGATGCCCCACATAACGAACAGGCACCTTTTCAGCCTCGTAGTAAGGCACCTCAAACGGAAAGATCACCGCCATCATGTCAATGGCTGCACCGTATTTCTTGACACGGCCTGGCCGCCACGCCCAAACCTGGGGGCTGACATAAAAGAGGACCTTGATGCCGTTTTGCTTGGCGAATCGCGCCAACTTGAAATTAAACTCCTTATAGTCCACGCACACCAGCAAATCAGGCCGTTCTGCCAGTAACAGTTGCTGCATGGCAGTCAATGCACGACGGATTTCCCTATAATGCTTAATGACCTCAACCACACCGATAACCGCAATGCCTGATGAATCGAAGCGTATATCGATGCCCGCTTGCGCCATTTTTGCACTACCCATGCCGATTCCTTTAATATCGGGTCGATGGGTTTTTAATTCCAAAAACATGTTGGCGGCATGTTGGTCGCCGGACGATTCGCCCGCACTAAAAAAGAGGGTAAACGGCTTCTGTGTCATATTGGTCTGCGGTATCCGGCAAAATCGTAGGTATGGCTTAGTCAGCACATCGCCAACCTTTCATTAATAAAGGCAGACACCGACGAGATAGTTTAAGTAAGACATTTTACAATAACTCATTGTCACGAAAAGTGGACAATCTAAATAAAAAAGGGTGAGAATTAACGGCGGATTAATGCGATAGTTGTCGCTGGCATTGCCCCTTTGCATCGTGGGAAAACACGCTGTGCCAAACTGTGTGGCGCTACCGTTTCAATCCAGGTGGATCGTGTGACTCCCAGTCTTTTAAGAGACAGCACGGCTTTTATGCCAATATCATCTTAAAAATAAATGACATATAAGGAAAAGCATCATGAGAATCGAACATAGAACCCTGAACAGGCTCCTTATCATACTTTTTATAAATCTTCTTTACGCGCAATCGGCAGGTGCAGTAGAAAGTAAAAATTTCGCAGGAATGAAATTTATATTTATCCCTGCCGGCTGTTTTCAGATGGGTAACAATAAGCCGCCCACCGACAGGACGGTTGGCGAAACGCCCAGTCATCGGGTGTGTATCGATAAGCCTTTCTATCTAGGCGAAACCGAAGTGACGCAAAGGGAATGGGAAGATGTTATGGGCAACAACCCCAGCAAATCCAAGGTCGAAGACAAGCCAGTGGACAGGGTAAGCTGGAATGATGTCCAGGAGTTCATCCAAAAGCTGAATGCCAAAGAAGGCGGCACATTTTTCCGCCTACCGACCGAAGCCGAGTGGGAATATGCCGCAAGGGCAGGCAGCGAATCCGATTTTTGCTTTGGCGATAATGAAAGATCCCTGGCAACTTATGCTTGGTTCGGCAATCTGGGCTACAAAGGTACGCCGCACGAAGTCGCGCAAAAAAAACCTAATGACTGGGGGCTTTATGACATGCACGGCAACGTCTGGGAATGGGTGCAAGATTGGTACGACGGCACTTATTACAGCAATAGCCCGGCAAACAATCCGACAGGGCCGGAAACAGGCAAATACCGTGTCTATCGTGGCGGCAGTTATATCGGCAAAGCCAGCAACCTGCGTTCAGCTGTGCGTTTTAGTGCCCTGCCTACAACCCGTACCCACGATGTGGGCTTTCGTCTGGCAAGACAATTGGACTAAAGGGGAGGCTAAGTCTTCCCTTATTCCTCCGAGGGAGGGTAAGGGGAACAATCGAGAAGCTTTAATTCATCCTCTATTCAGGATTAAATGGATAAACTGCACCCAAGTTTATCGAAAGAGGAGGGGTCATGAACGCATTATACAAAACCATTGTTGCAGTAGGATTGCTAGGTTTATTAAGTGGTTGCGCTTATGATCCTGCATTGAACGACTCTTACAGTAGTGCGTCTGACAGTTATTATGGACAAGGTTACCGACAAGGCCCAGGTTATGGGTCGCAGGGCTATGGCTATTCAAACAATGGTTATTCGGGTTATCGGCAGCCTACATACGGGTATGGTTATTCGGGCGACGGGCAAAGTCGGTACTGCCCGGATGATGATTAAATCCAGTTAACCAAAGATAAAACAGGGGAAAAAAGAAGAAAAAGTCGGCCTATAAGCCGGGTTCTGTCGAGAGCAGCCATTCATCTAGGCTGCAAGTCACCTTGCAGCTCAAGCAATCTACCCAGGAACCGCGCGGGCCACGCGTCTGTCCCTCTATTTGATCTTGCTCCGGGTGGGGTTTACCATGCCGCCCCTGTTGCCAGTTGCGCGGTGCGCTCTTACCGCACCATTTCACCCTTACCTAACCCCCGAAAGGGTTGGGCGGTATATTTTCTGTGGCACTTTCCGTAGGTTCACACCTCCCAGGCGTTACCTGGCACCCTGCCCAATGGAGCCCGGACTTTCCTCCATTCTATCTTGCGATAAAACAGCGACTGCCCAGCCGACTCTTTCTAGGTCAATTATACCGTAGGTGGATGATTAAAGTTGAAAAAAAGGGCAATTGCAGGGTGGCTGTATTTTAGCGCTACAATTGTTAATAAGAACGGGTAAGGCGGAAGCCAATTAGATGCCGCTCCGCCAAACCATATAATATCAATAGATTGAAACGCTATTTTTGCATTTCTTGCTTGAAATAGGTGTCCAGATTTTGGTTGGTTTGCTGCGAATATTGCTCAGTACGGTCATCAATGGGCTGAACAACGGCGACCGGACGTGGCGGCGGCGTGGGTGCGACGTAAGGTTCTATTTTGGGGTTGTCGACTAAACGATAAAACTGCCCATAGGAATTGGTCTGATCGAAGTCGTCCCAAATGTATTTTGGTTGGACGACCGGTTTGGTGGGCAGCGGCGCGGTAACCAAATCGTTAGCACCGTTTAGGATGCGTCCTGCGGTGTCAAGGGAACCCCTGATGATGCCGCCAAAAAGTCCGTAGAAAACATTGCTGTCCGGCTCGTTTGAAATATTGATGATATTTTTGGGTATCTCAAGCGGCGCGCTCGCCATATTGGCGAGGCCATTTAACGACTTATCAGCCACCAGTCTTCCGTAGCTTTTATGCCTAACTTGGTTTTGCCGTTTGAGTTCGTGATTTAGCAGTTGTTCGTTTTGCAACTGTTGCTGGTAATAATCTTCCGCAAACACAGGCATCTGTACCGATAACAACAGCAAAAATAGCGTTGCCAGAGTATATTGTCTGAATGAAGTCATCATGTTGAATCCTGTAAATCAGTAGTGTTATCTCTCAGTATAGCAGAGCTTTTGTTATTTATCTTTGTCAAAACATCTTGCATTTCTGACGTTTGATATCGCCGGAATTTTTTGTTTTCCCTTAACCGATTTTGTATTCACCCTGATGATTGCGCCGATATGTAATGAGGCAAAAAGCCTTTTGGTGTAAGCTTTCCCCATTTTGTTGATGGGGCTATGAAACGACAGGGACAGGCAGCAGGAAACACAGTATGAAAACGAGAGATAGGCGACACGGGTTGGTTTTGGTCAATACGGGCGAAGGCAAGGGCAAATCTTCCAGTGCATTGGGGGTGGTGTTCAGGGCGGCAGGTTGGGGGCTGAAGGTTTGTGTTATCCAGTTCATCAAGGGTCAATGGCAAACGGGCGAACAAAAAGCCGCCACGCATTTTGACAATATTGAATGGCATGCTTTAGGCGACGGCTTCACTTGGGACACGAAAAATCCAGAACAAGACATCAAGACCAGCCGGGAAATCTGGGACTTCAGCAAACAAAAAATCCTGTCTGAAGAATTTGATGTGGTTGTGTTGGACGAGATTAATTATTGCTGTGGTTATAACTGGATAAGTGGGGAAGAAATTGCCGATTTTATCCGTAACCGGAAGCCGGGTTGGTTGCATCTCGTTTTGACAGGCCGTAACGCACCCCCGGAAGTTATTGAAGTTGCCGATACCGTCACGGAAATGACCCTTATCAAACACGCTTATGAGCAAGGGATTATGGCAGAGCAGGGCATTGAATTTTGATAGGGTAAGATTGTCTAGATTAGGCTGGGAAGCCGTCTTTATTTCAACAGGCTCAGGGCAATGGACAGTTAATTTAACCAACCTTGACCTAAATCAACTTTCACAAGGATAACAGCCCCAACTTCGATTGCTGGAGTCGGGTAATTCGCATAAAATCCAAGTGCGCTGTCACACAAATCGATTAAACCATTATCAGGGGTACAAAATGTCAGACGAAAAGTTACCAGAAGAAAAAATGTCGGAATCGGCTAAATTGGCGATAGCCGTCATTGGCGTTATAGCCGTGGGGTTTGTCATGGTGGGTCTTAACAAGCAACAATCGACCGAGCAGAAAGAATCTTCGGCAATGGTCAGGAATGTGTTCAATTTGCAGACTATGGCTACGGAACAGTGTCCCAAGGCCATTAAGGAACATACGGGGGAGCAGGTCTATTTCCCTTCCTCTACTGAGAGCGATAAAGAAAGCTACATCACCTTGAAGTGGATAGGCGAAAACAGCCAAAAAGGCGGTTTCAAGAAAGCCTCCTGTACCATCAGGTCGGTTATGGGCGGCATTTCCGAGTTAATCATTGATGATAAAGCCATCATTCAGAGAAAAGCCGAATAATTCCCGAGACCCGGTTATTCCCCAATAAGGGATAACCGGGATTCTAACCGTAAGGCTTCACGTGACACAAACCGCGACTATCGGGCATTGTTTTTCGTGCAAAGAAGATAACCGCAACTATTGACTGCACCTAAACAACGGGTACAACGTCAGTATAATTGCGGGTTAAACCAACGGTTCATAAGAAATTCTCTGAACAATTCGTTCGATAAAATTGTGGCAAACAATAATGTCTTGAATTCGGTTGTAATAGGGTCGTCGAGCGAGGAGAAAGCACTTATCTGGATTTTCCTAAAATAACCTGCAGCAAAGTGGGCAGAAACGCTAAGATAGGCAATTGTTTCGGCCTTGGTTTCATGGGCCGGTAACTGTTGATCAACCCTATAATTTAGATACCACGGATTTATAATTATTATTTATGACAAGACCAGTATTGAAAGGAGTTTTAAAAACTTGGAAAGAAGACCGGGGCTTTGGTTTTATTACCCCGGATAACGGCAGCAGGGACTTGTTTGTCCATATATCGGCAATCGGGCAGGTAAGCCGCCGACCAGTGCCTGGCGACATCATCCATTATCAAGTCGTCAGAGACAGGAATGGCAAATTCAGGGCGGTTAATGCCAGTATCGAAGGTGTCAGCACGGGCAACCAAAACACCACTAATCCACTAAAGCTGAGCTTTAAATGGACTGTTGCGGCGGCAGTGGGCTTGCTGATAATCATTGCTGGGGCGGCGCTTTTTTACCTTCATCAACGTGGGCTTGTCTAGGCTGTCCTATAATTTTGGAAGCTAAAGCAAATTTTGCTATCAAGTAGGATTCGGTAATCAAACCTATAACAAATGGATTCTACTTATACCGCGCCTGTTAGAGAAGTTAAGGGCTCAAGCTGAATGGTGTTTACCGTACCCCTCATTTTGAGCCTGTCGAAGGACGATTCGCTGGCCAAAAAACTCTACGAAGTTACCATTCATGTCAAAATAATCCATAATAGTTGCAAAATGGCCGAGGATCATTTGAGATGACAGATTCGCAAAAGTGGTTAGTTCTGGCATTTGCCGCGTTTGGCGGTTGGCTGGTTTATCTGTTGTCCCCAGTATTAATGCCTTTTGTCTTTTCCGCTATCCTCGCTTATTTAGGTGATCCGCTCACCGATAAGCTGGAAAGTTACCGTTTATCCAGGACCCAATCCGTTACCGTCGTATTCTTGACGATGGCATTGGTGTTTGCGCTGGTGCTATTCCTGTTAATACCGCAACTGGAAGTCCAGATTGCAAACTTTATTAGCAGTTTGCCCGCCTATGCCGAAAAGATGAACAGCCTTGTATTGCCTTGGTTAGAACGGCGTTTTGGGATCAGCATAAAACCTGTTGATACCAATGAGTTGATTGCGATCACCAAAAGCCATTGGCAAAACGCAGGTGGCATAGTCGCGTCCACCATGAGTTCAATTTCCCATTCCGGTGGCGTAATAGCGGCGTGGTTGATGAACCTGCTGCTGATTCCCGTCGTAACCTTCTACCTCCTGCGCGATTGGGACATCCTGGTCGCCAAAATTTACGACCTGCTGCCCAGACGGATCGCCCCAGTCACAGCCAAGCTCGCGGGCGAAGTCAATACCGTACTGTCGGCTTTCCTGCGTGGGCAATTCTACGTTATGCTGGCGTTAGGTTGCATATACAGCGTTGGGCTTTGGATAACCGGACTGGATTTGGCATTGCTGATCGGTATGCTGGCAGGGCTAGTCAGTTTTGTCCCTTACCTGGGTGCTTTTGTCGGTATCGTTTCCGCCTGTATTGCTTCGCTAGTGCAATTTCATGAAGCCAGTCAGTTGATTTCAGTTGCGGTTGTTTTCCTGGTCGGTCAAACCCTTGAAGGCACGGTCTTAACCCCAAAACTGGTCGGCGACAAGATCGGCTTGCATCCCGTCGCCGTGATTTTCTCGGTGATGGCGGGCGGCCAGCTCTTCGGCTTCTTGGGGATTTTGCTCGCCCTGCCCGTTGCATCCATTGTGATGGTGTTCCTACGTCATGTGCATGATATTTATAGGGATAGCGAGTTTTATGGGAAGGATTAAGTGACCAATATAGTTTTGGCTCGGATTCTTGAAAAAGAATCACCTAAATTTTAGGAATACAAAAACAAATTGAAATTACTGCGCTTATTAATTATCATATATGATAATTAATATCGTATGTGATAATTTGTAAATTAAATGTATAACACGGACTGGAACGAAAAAGCAAAACGTCTATTAAAATCAGAGCTTATCCGAAGAGGGGTCGGCTCAGAAGATTTGGTTGCCTTACTCGAAAACATAGGCGTCGAAGAAACTAAAGCCAGCATTGACAGCAAAATAAGTCGTGGCACTTTTAGTGCTGCCTTCCTTATACAATGCCTTAACGCAATGGGTGTCAGGTCATTTGTCCCCGAAGTTGACCCCCAGATGATAGTATCCGAACCCATTGTGATATATAAGACTAGAAAAACTAAAGCCAAGGCAAAATCATGAAACCAGTCAGATTTATTGATTTATTTGCAGGTATCGGCGGCCTTCGGCTTGGCTTTGAAAAAGCATTTAAAAGTGCTGGCTTAACAACAGAATGCGTAATGACTTCTGAGATCAAGCCGCATGCGCTTAAAGTTTTGGAGGCCAATTTTTCGCACGATTGTCTTGTCGGCGATATTACAAAAGTTCGCAACGAAGATATTCCTGATTTCGATTTTCTGCTCGGCGGCTTCCCCTGCCAACCCTTTAGTGCAGGCGGAAAACGCTTAGGGTTTGTCGATACGCGAGGCACTTTATTTTTTGAAATCGAACGAATCTTGGCTGAAAAAAGACCTTACGGTTTTATTCTCGAAAATGTTGAGGGGCTTGTAAAACACGACCTTGATAACAAGAAAGACAAGGAAGGCAGGACGCTGAGGGTGATCTTAGAAAAACTGCAATTGCTTGGTTATAAAGTCAGTTGGAAAGTGCTTAATGCTGCTCATTTTGGTTTGCCACAAGAAAGAAAACGAATTTTTATCGTAGGCACACTCAGCGAGAAAATTGACCTGACCGACTTTGCAATAAAGAAAAATCAAATTAAACGCATATTGGAAAAAGGCTTGCCGCCCATGAAAAGCAAATTTGCCGATTTGCTTTTAAACCACTTTTCGATTGAAGAACTCTACGGCAAATCAATCAAAGACAAGCGTGGTGGTGAAGACAATATCCACAGTTGGGATATTGAATTAAAGGGCAGCGTAACGGAAGAGCAAAAAATCTTATTGAATAAGCTTTTTAAGGAAAGAAGAAGGAAGCAATGGTCTGCCGAAATTGGAATCGATTGGATGGATGGCATTCCCTTAACGTTAGAGCAGATAAAAACCTTCTATGATTCGCCCAATCTAAAAGAAATGCTGGATGATTTGGTGGCGAAAAAATACCTAAAATTTGAGCATCCTAAAAGCTTGGTCAAGGAACACACTGTATTCGGAACCAAAACTTATCGTTTGGAAAATAAGACACTTAAGCCTGGCTACAATATAGTTTCCGGTAAATTAAGTTACGATATTAACAAAGTGATGAACCCCGATGGAATCGCCCCGACGCTGGTTGCCACCGATATGGCGCGCTTAGTAGTCCCCGATGGCAATGGCTTAAGGAGAATGACGCTGCGGGAAGGTTTGCGGCTTTTCGGTTATCCCGAGTGGTTTAAAATGCCAGTTACTGACGATGAAGGTTTTGATCTGCTAGGAAACACAGTTGCAGTCAGCGTGGTTGTATCTGTCTCCGAGAGATTGGCGGATACATTTAATTTATCTACGCTGCTGAGTCAACACAAAAGCAATCAGGTTAAATCCCTGCCTGTTGCAGCTTTGTAGCCCTTGATTACATTTCTCAACCACGTACTTGTAATTGTATCCCTTTCTGTTCTTGTCCACTGCCGTTGAGTACCATCAAAAGCATTAACAAATTCAAGTGCTGAATGAAATGGCTTGTAGGTTGTCCTCTCAGCATTATACCATTTTACAGGACGTATATTGACGACTTCGCCTTGCTTCACTTGGCATTTTAAAGGCCAATCTTCACTCGGGCCGGTAATTTCCCAAACCTTCTTAAGCCAGACATCTGCAATTTCAAGGCTATTACCCGTCATCCTGTAACCGATAATCAAATAGTTGGAATCGAGCCGGTAAGGGTGAGCCAAAACAGACCTCCGATAAGCCATAAAATTAGCCACGTCAAAGTTTGCTGATTTTGAATAATCAAATGTCTTTACTTCCAGCAAATTGGTTTTTTGGGCATCAGGATCAAGCAGAAAATCAGGAAAATCCTGGCTATTTGGTGGATTCCCAAATTCTATAGAATGGGCAATCATCCAGGCTTTTATCCATTCTTGAATTAAATTTCCGACTGTATCTTTAGTTTCAATTTCTACCGTAATGTCTTTTAACGTAAATGATATTTTGCCCTTCTGGCCAACTAATTTATAGTCATTTACCAGTTTCATATAAAGCTGTTCGGCAGTTATTTTCATTGGATTTCGGAAATTATGGTGAAATAGCTTTTGAAAATTTTAATAAATCACTCCTGCTTTCCCTGCTGACTCAACTAATCCGCCAATAGAAAAAGCAGTTTCGCCTACTCTTTCCAAATACCTAATCGCAGCATAAGCCTGTTCCGCCGGGACAACCACAATCATCCCCACGCCGCAGTTAAACGTCGTCAACATATCGGCTTGGGAGACGTTGCCTTGTTGTTGTAGCCATTGGAATATCGGCGGGAATTCCCAGGAAGACAGGTTAATCTGGGCAGCAATGCCTTCAGGCAATACCCTGGGCAGGTTCTCGGTGATTCCGCCGCCGGTGATGTGGGCTAAGGCGTGGACGGGTACTTGATCTAACAGGGATAACAGGGACTTAACGTAAATTCTGGTGGGTTCGAGCAGCGTTTTCCCTAACGTACTGCCTTCAAACGGATCGGACAATGCAGATTTACTGTGTTCCAAAATTTTGCGGATGAGGGAATAACCATTGGAATGCGGCCCCGACGATGCAATGCCGATCAGCTTATCCCCGGCCTTAACCTTGCTGCCGTCAATGATTTTACTCTTTTCGACGATGCCCACGCAAAATCCGGCCAGATCGTACTCGCCATCCGCATACATGCCGGGCATTTCAGCGGTTTCGCCGCCGACCAGCGCAGCCCCTGCCCGTTCACAGCCAGTGCCTATGCCTTCAATAACACTCGCTGCGGTGTCGACATCCAGCTTGCCAGTGGCAAAATAATCCAGGAAAAACAAGGGTTCTGCACCTTGCACGATGATGTCGTTGACACACATTGCGACCAAATCAATGCCCACGGTGTTATGGATGCCGGATTCTATCGCCAGTTTCAATTTGGTGCCCACGCCATCCGTACCGGATACCAGGATGGGGTTTTGGTAGCGGTCTAAGGGCAGTTCAAACATCGAGCCAAAACCGCCCAAACCCGCCAAAACACCCGCCGTACGCGTCCGTGCCGCAATCGGTTTAATGCGCTCAACCAGTGCGCTGCCGGCTTCAATATCGACCCCGGCACTCTTATAATTCAGGCTGTCTTGATTTTGTTCGCTCAATGGTAGTTCTCTTGCTAAAATTGCGTAGGCTGGTATTGTACAAGACAACATTAAAGAAAAAGAAAAATAATCAAACCGGTTTTGCCTTATCATTCAGGCAATTCAATCATTAGAAAAGCAACGCACGACGGAGGATGGATGATGAAACGAGATACCCTATTGAGAAGTTTAACGCTGATTGCCGTAGCCTTAGGGAGTGTTGAAGCGCTGGCCTACAGCGATGACAAAGAAAAAGAAATTTGCAGGCATCCTAAAGTCCAGGAATTTACCTTGCCCGAATACGGTGATGCCAATAAAAAAGAAGTGGCTCCCGAGGCTGAGTTCACTTTTGTGGTGTCGGGTTGGGCAAGTCCGAAAAAATTCAAACTGGACGGCAAGGGCATCGATATTCCTTTCGCTGTGCAAAGTACCGAGACATACCATAAAGTTAAGGCCAAGTTACCCGCCGCATTGACTGGTCATCTTGTGCGTATCAACGCGCGCATTCCAGCTGTGTTGGGTTGTTATTCGACAGTTGGTTGGTTGATTAAAGTTGCCGATAAAGCCGCACCGGTTGAAGCGCCTAAGCCAGCGGAAACAATTGCTCCGACAAGTAGTGCAACGGGAGCGGCATCAGCAGTCCAGAATGCCGCTAGATCGTCGTCAAATGCAACGCAAGCCCCGGAAAAAGTTGAGCCTGTACAAAATATTCAAGACGTGAAGTAATTGGCCCTTACGTAGAAATATTATTTTTAGTAAAGTCCAAGTAAGTCATTCCACAGAGAACAAAGAGCGGCGTCATTTCGACAGGTATTGGCGGCGTTCTTCTATATCCCCTGCCACTTCCTCCATCCTAGGATGGTCAACAGAAGCCAAGGATGGCATGACAAGTAACGTGATTTGAAATGCTGTAAATACCGACAGTATTAGTTTAGACCCTTAAGCCTTAAAATAGCGTTCCGTCTCTTCCTTGACGACCTTGGACAGCAATAACAGCCCGATAAGGTTTGGCAAGGCCATCATACCGTTCATCAGGTCGGAAATATTCCAGACCAATTCCAGGTTTAGCATCGCACCAACCACCACTGCCGCAATAAAAAATATTCGGTAAATGCGGATAGAGCGCGACCCTAACAGGTATTCAATTGCCTTTTCGCCATAATAATTCCAACCGATAAGCGTTGAATAAGCAAATAACGCGGTGGCTACGGCAACGATAATTTCGCCCGTAACGCCCAATGTTTCACCGAAGCTGGCGCTGGTGAGTTGGCCTGGGCTAATGCCTTGTGTCCACGGTGTTGCCGTCAGGATAACCAAGGCGGTCATCGTGCAGACGACCAGCGTATCAATAAACGTTTGGGTCATGCTCACCAGCGCTTGCCTGACCGGATCATAGGTACGCGCCGCTGCCGCTGCAATGGGTGCAGAACCTAGCCCAGACTCATTGGAAAACACGCCACGGGCGATCCCAAAACGCATGGCGGAAGCAATCGTCGCACCCGCAAAACCGCCCGACGCGGCAATGGGTGAAAACGCATGTTGAAAGATGAGCGCGAAAGCATCGGGGATCTCGGATATATTTAAGCCGAGTACTATTAGGGCCGATCCCACATAACCTACAATCATGAACGGCACCAGGAACGAGGTGAATTTGCCGATGGAGCGGATGCCGCCTAGGATAACCAATGCGGTCAGCACCATCAACACCACACCCGTGATCCAAGTGGGGATGTGGAAGATGGATTCGAATATTTTCGCGGTGGCATTGGCTTGGGTCATGTTGCCAATACCAAAGGTTGCCAGGGCAGTGAACACGGCGAACAACCAACCTAACCACGGCAACCCCGCACCCTTGCTGATATAGTACATGGGGCCGCCACGCATGCCGTGGTCGCCTTTTTCGCGGTATTTGACGGCAAGCACCGCTTCGGAATATTTCGTCACCATCCCAACCAATCCTGTCATCCACATCCAGAATACGGCACCCGGCCCGCCGAGCGAGATGGCCGTCGCCACACCGACAATATTGCCGATGCCCACCGTGGCGGCCAAGGCAGTCATCAGGGCGGCAAAATGGCTGATGTCGCCATCCTCACCGTGATCTTTATGGAAAATTATCCTGAAAGCCAAGGGCAAAGCACGAAATTGGAGGCCTTTCAGTAAGATCGTCAAATACAAACCGGTACCAACCAATAGGGTCAGCATGGGTGGTCCCCACACCCAACCGGATAAGGTCGAGATGAGGCTTTCAAAAGAGTTTCTCACAATTTTATGTTAGGTTGGGAACTGCGGCTCGGATGTTTTTGTGTTCAGTACAGGATCTTGTCTGCCTTTTGATTCCAAATGGCAAAAGGCTTTTGTGCGTCAGGCAAGTTGATATGGTGCATAGGAATACGCCGGTGTTGGGGCAACAGATTTATTTCATCATAGATAAAGCTGTCGTCAAAATTTGCGGCTGCGGCATCAAAACGGTTGCAGGCATAATATACCGTATCCAACCTAGCCCAGTAGATGGCCCCCAAACACATGGGACAAGGTTCGCAGCTCGTGTAAAGGACGCAACCCGTCAACCGGAAATTGTTTAGCTGCTTGCATGCCGACCTAATCGCCATAATCTCGGCATGTGCAGTTGGGTCGATGCGGCTAGTGACCTGATTGCCGCTGGCCGCAATCACACGGTTATCTTTGACTATGACTGCGCCATAAGGCCCGCCGTCTCCGCTATCGACATTGTCCTCCGCCAATTGCAATGCCTGTTGCAGAAAGGCTTCGTGCATTTACAAGCCCAAGGGATTGTTGGGGTCAACGTATTCCATAAACGGTAACCGTCGGTCTTGATTGGTGAGTTGATAGATTTTCCCTAACCAATTATTGAAGACCGCTTTTGCGGTATCGCGCCACGTATTATCGATATGTTCCAAGACTAGATGTTCCGGGAATTCGTCAAGTGGGTAGCCAGTTTGTTTGGCAAGCCTAACTTGTTGTTCGTAAGCCAAAAATACTTGCTGGACAGTGGGGTTGAAATAATTCTCGGGAAAGGGCGGGTAATCCCCCAATTCTCCGTGATAAAACCGCATCACTTCCCGCTTGTATTCTTTTAGCAGGCTGATGTCGTCGTATTCCGGGTGGCCTTGGAAGAACACGGTGCGGAAACCGTCTGGGCTGACAGCCAAATGGACTCCCGCTTCTTTGCTGGCAACCAACACTTTAAGGCCGTGCAGTTCCATGTCGCTTTGAAAGATTTCATTGAAACGGGAATGCGGTACATCAAAACGCGTATTGATTTCCGCTACTAATGGATGTTTCCGGTTGAAGGTTTTGTGTGCGTAAACCCCCCAGCGTTTTTTGCCTATTGGGGTGCGTTTTATGCCATAACTGTATTCGATCAAGGCATGGGTGGCAAGGCATGAGCAGAGCACAGAAGTCACGTGTTGTGTCGCCCACGAAAACACCTCAGTTAAGGGATGCCAAAAATCTTCCTCGGATAATTTTGCTCCGACGACATTGGCGCCGCTGATGATTAGTCCGTCCAGGCCATCCTGTTTGATCTGTTCAAACGATTCATAATACTTGTCGATATGGGCTTGAGTTTCAGCGCTCCGCGCCAAACCCTCAACGGTAAAAAGATGAACATGGAATTGCACGATTTGGTTACACGCACCCAACAGTCGGAGAAACTGTCGTTCCGTTGCTTCAAGCGCGGCATCGGGCATCATGTTAAGTAGGCCGATGTGCATTTCCCGAATGTCTTGATTGCTGGCGCGTATCGGGTCTAATATTTCTTCGCCTTCTTCCCGTAAGCGGTGGAAGGTCGGCAGGTCTGTGTGTGCAACTAAAGGCATGGTGTTCGGTCGGTAACCAACTAGTGGCTTAATGCTTTGGCAACTAGCCGGATGAAATCATCTTCGTTGCTGGCTTGGGCGGCCTCATTGGCATCAATCGTGTAACCGTATTGGTCGGCAATGGCTTGGTAACGCGGCAATCGTGATTTGAACAACTCCGGGAATATCCAGGTCACGAATTCGTCAGGTGGAATTTGGGTCGGTGTTGCATAGCTTTTTAATGCCATAAATTCTGCGAGCTTTTCTTCCAGGAAGGCCTCGCGATAATATAGCGGTTTGGGGTCGGACTTTGCGCGTTCGATAATGGTTTGCTCGAGCGTGGGCGGTATCTTGATGTAGATGATCAGCGTGTGCTGCGCCAAGGCATCTAATACGTCTTGGCTATCCAGTTCGCAGACGCTACCACCGGCGTCATTGATGAAGTGTTTGTAACCGTAGATATCTTCAGCTTTTTCTATGAACTCAGGCACATCTTTCATTGCCGCCACTTCGGCTTGGTGATGCAGTTTCTGTCGGCGCTTGAATTCTTGCAAGGACAAGCCATTTTGCTCAGGGTTGCCGAGCTTGCCGAGGAAACTGGATACCGGAGCGAGATTGTCCACCGTGAGCTTATTACTGATATGGATGGAGTCTGTCAACAACAGGTTACGCAGGAAAGGCACTTGCATCGCCTCGCGCTTGATGTTGTCGAGGATGGGTTCGTCCATGTATTTGGTGCCAATCCGATAATCACCGGAATAATGGAACCATTTGGATTTGGGCAACTTGTTTGCCAACGTGGTTTTGCCTGCGCCGGACATTGCCAACAAGGTAATCCGTTTGGACGGCCAATCCAAGAATTCCTTGGCACTCATTCGCATGATGTTTTCCTAATCAATCCAGATAATCTTCAATATCGACATCTTCAAGATTCGGCCTATGCTCATCGGTATCGGTATAGCCCAAGTCGTCTCCCTCGATCTCATCGAAAGGGGCACTCCAATCTTCCGGGTCTTCAATATAATCGAAGGTAGAGGCGTACCAGCTTTCGTGGTCGTACTCGCCTATGTCGCCATTCAGGTACTGGACTTCAATCGAATCGCTGTCATCTTCTATGTTGACGATCTTAAACTTCAGATTGTTTTCTAAATCTTTGTACCAACTACCGATGATGGGGTCTGCTATGGTTGTCATGATAAATACCTCAATATTTTAAAACAGGCCGTTGGGCCGGATATGAATACCATCGAGATTAATCGCCCGTTCTCTATAACGTAGTTTAAGAGATTTACAGGTAATCAATATCCCAAGCATATCCGCTTTGCCTGTTTTGCAAAGCTCATTCATGTTCTTGTCCGACATAGTTATAGAGGATGTGCCGCTTTCTTGCAAGAGTTTGCTGTGCTACGATGCCGGCTGTTTTAAATGTAGCGAGTGTGCACGGTATGCAGGAAATATTGATTGGCGGCCAAAATGGTATCAAGGTAAGCATGGATGCCGCAATGGGCAATCGGCACGGCATGATTTCCGGCGCTACCGGCACCGGCAAAACCATCACGTTACAGATTCTGGCCGAAGGGTTTTCAAGAATTGGCGTCCCAGTTTTCCTGGCGGACATTAAAGGCGACTTGTCCGGTATTACGACTGCAGGAAAGCCCAACGAAAAAATCGCTGAGCGGCTAAAGCAGATTGGTATTGGCGATTATGAACCGCATGGCTTACCTTCCGCTTTTTGGGACATTTTTGCCAAAACCGGGCATCCCGTCCGTACCACGATTTCAGGGATGGGGCCGTTGCTGCTCAGTAACCTGCTGGAACTGAATGATACGCAAACAGGCGTACTCTACAGTTGTTTCAAGATTGCCGACGACAACGGCCTCTTGTTATTGGATTTGAAAGACCTGCGTGCCTTGTTGACGTGGGTCGGTAATCAAGACAAAGCATTGCAGACGGAATACGGCAATATTGCCGCTGCGAGCTTGGGGGCGATCCAGCGGCAATTGTTGGTATTAGAGGAGCAAGGCGCGGAACATTTCTTTGGAGAACCCGCCATCCAGATTGAAGATTTTTGCAAAACGGATTTTTCCGGCAATGGCGTGATTAGCGTGCTTGATGCGACTGATCTGGTCAGCAAATCGCCGCGCTTGTATGCCACTTTCCTGTTGTGGCTGTTGTCAGAATTGTTTGAGAACATGCCCGAAGTCGGCGATGCGGATCGTCCAAAATTAGTCCTGTTCTTTGATGAAGCCCATCTTCTGTTCGACCAAGCGCCTAAGCCCTTGCTGGATAAAATCGAGCAAATCGTCCGCTTAATCCGTTCCAAAGGCGTGGGCGTTTACTTCATCAGCCAAAGTCCGCTCGACGTGCCGGAAGCGGTGCTGGGGCAATTAGGCCTAAAAATACAACATGCCTTACGCGCTTATACACCCAAAGACCAGCAGGTCGTCAAAAGCGTTGCAGGGACATTCCGTGCTAACCCCAACATGAATACCGAAACCGTCATACAGGAATTAAAAACCGGTGAAGCCTTAGTGTCCGTATTGAACAAAGACGGTAGCCCCGCGCAAGTCGAACGCATCCTAATACGTCCGCCAGAATCCCAAATTGGGCCAATAAGCGAAGAACTTCGGGCAGAGACCCTCAAGCGCTCACCTTTTCATGGCCGCTATGACGTAGAGATTGACCGCGAATCGGCATACGAAATGCTCAAGAAAAAAACCGAGCAAAAACAGCAAGAAAAGTTGGAAGAGCAAGAGGCCAAGCAAGAAAAAAAAGCGGCAGTAGGGGGCGGACGTCAACGCCAAACCGTCACAGAAGCGTTTATCAAGAGTGCGGCGCGCAGTATAGGCACGACAGTAGGTCACCAAATTATACGCGGTATTATGGGATCTTTGATGGGTAAGCGTTAATGGGTTTAGGGTTTGTATCAAAGACAGGCCGTCGCTTTGATAGTAAGCTTAAAATCCAGTCGAAAAATAGTTGCATCATTCGCAAAAAAAATTAAAATTATGCGCGGTTGAGTTAGAGGATAAAGCAATATTTCCTTACCTTGGCTATCGGCAATAGGGTTTAGACACATTGCCTTTCAATAGACATGAAATTTGTTAGCGTCCGTGTTGATGCCTTTTTAGGTTGAAGCCTCTAAACTAATAAAATTAATGCAGGCCTATCCCAAATACAGGTATTACTCGGATATCCATTAATGTGATAGGGGTAACTATGAAAAAATAAAACTAATATCCGCAAGTTCTTTATTGTTTTTGGGCATGAATGCTTTTGCCAACCCGCATTATGATGAAGCACTTAAACATGCAACAGCCGCTGCCCAAGCAGGTGATTCGACCAAGATAATCGAACACACCCTTCCTGCTTTGGAGCATACGATGGCCGGTGCGTTGACAGCCAAAGGGCTAACAAGGACGCATGCGCAGGAAGCGACAAAAGCATTAGAAACTGCGCTTGACTTAGCTAAAAACAAAAAGGCTGAAGATGCCTCGGCATCAGTAAAATCAGCAGTGGAACACCTAAAAGTCGCGAATAAGAAGTAATAGAATCAAAAAAACGGGCGGTAAAACGCCCGTTTTTTTACGGGTAACGATGCCCCGCAGAGGCTTATCACAGCGAATCAAATATTGTCCTCCCTTTTCGATAAACTCCAACCGCTTATCAAATTTGCTTAACGGAGTGGATGTCCGTTCAATAAGAAAATCCAATTAGCCTTTGATAATTTCTTATTTTCCAGGGAACAAAGTAGTATTACTTAAGTCACACTTGTAGCAATGCGAGCCTTATGCGTTGCTTATTCAATGTTTATGAGAATCGTAACGCCCGTGTTGGTGCCAATGTGAAAATTTAAGTACTCTACGGTACAACTGAGCCGATACTTAAACTGTCGACAACGCGGAAATTCATCAATTGTAAGGGGGTAATTATGAAAAAGTTAACAACCGTATACGCAAGTGCTTTATTGTTGCTAAGTTTGAGTGTTTTTGCCGAACCGCATCTTGATCAGGCAATTGAACATGCCACTGCGGCAGTTGAGCATGGCAAAGCGGGTCATGCTTCGGTGTTAGTGGAGCATGCGGTACCTGCGTTAGAACATGCAATGGCGGGTGCTTTAGTTGCTAAGGGTACTGCAAAATCGCATACCGATAACGCGGTGACCGATTTGGAAGAAGCTATTAAGCACGGGAAAATGGATCATGCCGACATCGCCACAACCTATGCAGAGACTGCTTTGGAACATCTAAAAGCGGCAGATAAGTAAATACCACGTATCAATCAAGTATCAACGATGAAAAAAACGGGCACAAATGGTGCCCGTTTTTTTCTTTAGCATGGCGCTTCCCTAATACCTCTCATTCAATCCCGTTTTCTTTGCTGTTATGCACCCTTACTGGTGTGATAATATCCGGCAAAACGTCAAGAAGACCCACAAGGAGAATTTGGGAGATGAATGAAACTTCGATTAAAACAACATCAGAAACAGACCTTTTTTCCTCGGATTTTTTGCTGGGTAGTGTCGGGGCGCCTTTTCTCATCGGTGCAGCGGTGGGTTATTTTGCCAAAAAAATGCTCAAGGTCGCCCTGTTTATCGGGGGGGCAGCCATAGTATTGATGTTTGTCGGTGAGTATTACCATGTTATCGATATCAGCGATGCCCAGTTGCAAAGTGCCGCTAATACCGTAGCAGAAAGCGCAAAAGAGTCGGGTGGATTTCTGGTCGATAGGCTAACCCGAATCACCAGCAAAGGCGTTAGTGCTGTCGGTGGTTTTTTTGTGGGATTTAAGTTTGGTTAAGCAAGTATCCTGCTTGTTAATTATCGAGATTTTTTCTCGATAATTAAAGCCATAAAGTTTAATCGTTAGCGTTATCGCATTTTCGATGGCACTTTTTCTTCGCGTTAGTCTTGTTTTGCCCATTTTTATTCGATTAAGGCACTTAAAGCCAAGAAAGGATGGCGTTACTGCTGCAAGCATAATTTACTTTTGTTTAATTGATCTTGTGGTCGCTTGAAAACTAACCCTCATTCCCCCATGTTAGTAGTAACTTAATCATCTGCTCTTGAGGTAAACCATGCGAATGGACAAATTGACCAGCAAATTCCAGGCGGCATTGGCTGACGCGCAAAGTCTTGCGCTGGGTAAAGACCACCAGTTTATTGAACCTGTGCACCTGATGCTGTCTCTTCTTGACCAGGAAGGCGGCAGCATCAAGCCCTTGCTGTCGCAAATCGGTATGAATGTCCCCGTTTTCCGTAGCGAACTGACTAAAGAGCTGGCCCGAATTGCAACCGTTACAGGTTCAGGCGGTGACGTGCAATTTTCAAATAGCTCAATGCGATTGCTTAACCTGACCGATAAGCTGGCTCAGAAACGTAACGACCAATTCATTTCTAGTGAACTATTCCTACTGGCTGCGCTTGAGGAAAAAGGGACCCTGCAAGACTTGTTCAAGAAACACGGAATCACCAAACAAGCCGTAGAGCAAGTGATTGATGCCATGCGCGGTGGCCAGGCAGTGGATGATCCTAATGCAGAAGACCAACGTCAGGCACTCAAAAAATATACGGTCAATCTAACCGAACGCGCCGAAGCCGGCAAGCTCGATCCCGTCATTGGACGTGACGATGAAATTCGACGTACGATCCAAGTCTTGCAACGCCGCACTAAAAATAATCCGGTGTTAATCGGTGAACCGGGTGTGGGTAAAACCGCCATCGTTGAAGGTCTCGCGCAACGCATCGTTAACGGCGAAGTACCGGAAGGCATGAAACACAAGCAAGTGTTGGCCTTGGATATGGCGGCCTTAATTGCGGGGGCGAAATTCCGTGGCGAGTTTGAAGAACGCCTGAAAGCGGTTTTGAATGATCTGGCCAAGCAGGAAGGCCAAGTCATCCTGTTTATCGACGAATTACATACCATGGTTGGCGCGGGCAAGGCCGAAGGCGCGATGGACGCAGGTAACATGCTCAAACCGGCATTGGCGCGAGGGGAATTGCATTGCGTTGGCGCGACCACGCTGGATGAATACCGCAAATACGTGGAAAAAGATGCCGCGTTGGAACGCCGTTTCCAGAAAGTCCTGGTCGATCAACCCTCAGTGGAAGACACCATCGCCATCCTGCGTGGCTTGAAGGAAAAATACGAAGTGCATCATGATGTAGTCATTACCGATCCTGCGTTGGTGGCGGCTGCCACCTTATCTTACCGCTATATTGCCGACCGCCAATTGCCGGATAAGGCCATCGACTTAATCGACGAAGCGGCTAGCCGTATCCGTATGGAAATGGATTCAAAACCGGAGGAAATGGATAAACTAGACAGGCGATTGACCCAACTCAAAATTGAACAAGTCGCGCTGAAAAAGGAAAGGGACAGTGCTTCAAAAAAGCGACTTGAAATCTTAGAAGAAGAAATTACCGACCTGCAAAAAGAATATTCGGATATGGAAGAAATCTGGAAAGCTGAAAAAGCATCCTTACAAGACTCAGCATCCATCATGAAAAAACTAGATCACGCAAGGACTGAATACGATACAGCAAAACGTACAAACGATTTAGATCGGATGTCAGAGTTGCAGTATGGGATTATTCCTGCCCTGGAAAAACAGTTGCAAAGCGCAGATTCCGGTGAAGTACAGAAAATGACGTTACTGCGTAACAAAGTCACCGAGGAAGAGATTGCCGAGGTCGTCTCCAAATGGACAGGCATCCCTGTCTCCAAAATGCTGGAAGGCGAGCGGGAAAAACTGTTGCATATGGAAGAAGCGCTTAGCAAAAGGGTTGTCGGCCAGGATGAAGCATTAAAAGCCGTCAGCAATGCCATCCGCCGCTCACGGGCCGGCTTGTCCGACCCCAATCGTCCCAATGGCTCGTTCCTGTTCCTGGGGCCGACCGGGGTCGGCAAAACCGAGTTGTGCAAAACGCTGGCGGAATTCTTGTTCGATACGCCTGATGCAATGGTGCGTATCGACATGTCGGAATTCATGGAAAAGCATTCCGTTGCCCGCTTGATTGGTGCGCCTCCCGGTTATGTCGGGTATGAAGAGGGCGGCTACCTGACCGAGTTGGTCAGGCGTAAGCCTTATTCCGTCATCTTGATGGACGAGATAGAAAAGGCGCATCCCGATGTCTTCAACATTTTGTTGCAGGTGTTGGACGATGGGCGACTGACAGACGGGCAAGGCCGCACGGTGGATTTCAGGAATACCGTGGTGGTGATGACCTCAAACCTGGGTTCTGACGTGATTCAGGAATTGTCGGGAGAGGCTAATTATCAAGCCATGAAAGCAGCAGTGATGGAAATAGTCGGCACGAAATTCCGGCCTGAGTTTATCAACCGGATTGATGAATCGGTGGTTTTCCATCCGTTGGGTCGTGAGCAGATTCGGGCGATTTCCAGCATCCAGATCGAGCAGTTGCGCAAACGCCTGTTAGACCGCGAGATCAACCTGGAACTAAGCGAACCGGCATTGGATTTACTGGGCGACGCTGGATTCGATCCCGTCTACGGTGCAAGGCCGATGAAACGGGCCATCCAGCAACAACTGGAAAATCCGTTAGCGCAGGAAATCCTGGCGGGAAATTTCCAGGCTGGCGACGTCATTAAGGTGACGGTTGAAAACGACATATTGAAATTTGATAAAAATTAAATCTTAACATTTCTGGATAGGGACGACAGTCCCTGTTCAGGGCAAGGAGCTATGTCAGTAGGGTTAATCGGTGTTATCTTATTTGTTTTTAATTAAAAAAGATGCTTTTGATGAAACATAAATCGGCTTCCCGTTTTTAAGTGGGAAGCCGATAAACTTGTTCCGGCGGGGTATTCAACCACGCCTATTACCGCCTAACTAAGATAACCGCTCTTTACCAAATTTGGCCAAAACGGGGAAATATCTAGCTTGAGCCAATAAAGAATTCCGCTTTCAATTTATCATTGAGAAAGAATCCTTAATATTTCGCGCTGTCGGCCTCATAAACCAAGCCTTTTTCTTTAGCCTGATTGCGGATTGCGCCATATAACTTGGCATCCAGCGAATCCTTTTTGCCGCCTTCGGCAACGACTTTCTGCCGCAGGTAATCATTACGTTGCTCAGCCAGTTGTTTGATCTCCGATTCCAGTTCGCTCCGCTCTTTTTTGGTTTTGCCGACAAATTCTTCTTGGGCGGCAGGCGACATCACTTGCAGGCTTTCCGGCAATGATTTTTTCGGAAGGCTGGACAATTTTACCTTGCCGCTGGCGATGGCATCCACCAGTTCATTTTCGCCGAGTAAGTTGGCTTTACCGCTTGCAGAAGCGTTAAAGGTTGCGCGGCGGGCTTGCGATTCGGCGCTGGCTTCTTTATGCAGTTTATCGGTCGCCGCCATTTTGCTTGCCTGTTTTGCCTTGTCTTCAGCATTTCCGTAGAACAGCCGGGTCTTGTCCAACTTATTGGATAATTCCGCCAGTTTTTTATCGTACGGCGTGGCAATGGCGACGGCATTTCCGGATTGCCCGACCTGAAAGTAATTGCCTAGCCCCAAACTGGCGACATGTTGCCAATCGACGGTTGTGCTGCTGTCCTGTCCGCACTGGATAGCATTGACGATAATGCCTTTTTGTTTGGCAAGGGCTACCGTGACCGGATATTTGACATCATCCTGGTAATCCATGTGCGGCGGCGCATCGCCGACCAGAAAGATGACTTTGTAGGTATTGGGGTTTGGGTTCCAGCTTATGTTATTCACGGCATCGTGCAAGGCCTGATTAACGCTTTCGGGCCCGTCGCCGCCGCCGGCTGCCTGGAAATCCATCAATTTCGCGTACATGGAATCCAGGTCATTGGACAAAGGGATGGTCTGTGTCACGTAAGCGTCGCCGCGATCCCGGTAGGCAACCAATCCCATCTTGATGTCCGGAGCGGTTTGCGCCGAGGCCATCGTGCTGGCGATCGACCAAATTTTTTCTTTGGCCGCCGCGATTAATCCGCCCATACTGCCGGTAGTGTCGAGCACAAAGACGACCTCTATCTGCGGGCGTTGATTGGCGACTATGGGCGGCAGGGTAACGGGATTAACGGCTGTCGGTGGCACTTTGATCATTGTTGCCGCTGTGGCGAAAGACTGTTGGATTGCCGGAAAATAAGCGACAGTTGCCGCAGTCGCAACAAATATTCCAATGGCTAAGGGTTTCGTTTTCATACAGGTTTCTCCTAATTAATGGTTGAAAGTTTGCGCACGGCGGCTTCCGCTGCTTGGTAGGCGCGTTTAAAGTCGGTTTCGCTCTTGCTTGCTATTTCAGGATTCGGGTGTTTGGTGCCTGTTGGGATATAAATAAACAACGCCTGCAGCAGAAAAAAACACCAGAAGGCCAAAAACAAGCTGCCAGTGTGATGCAAAGCCCAGAATGCGGATGCAACACTTAAGGCGGCTAAACCCAGGTCGGCTAGGCAAGCCAACAAACTGCGGTAAAAATACAGGCAGCGAATTAGCCAGACGGCTAGGACGTGAAAAATTAAAAACAGGGAAAGCGGCGGGTAAAAGAACCAAAGCGCCCCTATCAGCATGAGCCATGAGAGCGTTGCAATGATTCGTCCAGTTCGTTCCCTGCTGCGGCTAAACAAATAAAACAGATAAACAAAAGCCAATCCGCTGATTAACATCCGTAGGGTGAAGTCGTCGGAACAAAAGAAAGTTAAGGCAAAAAATCCGATGTTGCCGAAAACGCTGGCTAGCAATGCAATAACAACGCCTTCCCAAAATGTGACTGTTTTCATGGCTGGCCCCATTGTTGTTTTTCATAGAGGAAGGCGACTTCCACGTCTTCATCCCGAACGGCAACAGGTGGAATATCCCAATGGGTTGGGCCAATTCGATTTTCATCTAAGAAGGCCTCCGCTTTTTGCTTCATGCCTGTCAACTGGGCTTTATGTTCGGTAAGCTGTAGGGTTAAACGGGATGTTTTTTCCTCTAAAGCGGCGATCTTTTCAGACAACAGTTGTTTCGCCTGTTGTGTTTCCAATTTCCGTTTAACCAATGACCGCGCCAAATCGTCCTTATTAGACGCAAAGCAGAGTGGTAACTGCCCTTCCATGTCAGATAAGGACGCTGCCAGTCGATCATGCTTGCTGGCGAGTTGTTGCTGTTCATATTCCCAACACCGGATTTGCCGGTCATCGCTTGTAATGGATTCTTCCATCTCCCGGATAGCTTGCTTGAGCAGTAGTCCAGGTTCTTCTATCTTGTCCAGGACGGCATGCATATCGGCCTGGAATAGCCTTGAAAGCCTTGCGATTAATGTCATCTTGTTGCCTCTCTTTGGTCGGTGATTGTTGGGCCACAGTCTATGGCTTAGGCGAAACAATCAGTAGGCACGGCTTGGTAAAACTTATCGGCGCAGTTTTTACAAAAAATTTACATTTTAAAAACAGGAAATTGTCACCTTCTTGCTAAACTGATTGAGTCTATTAAGTTTGTTATTTGCCATGTCCCGTAAATTACGCCTCCTGATTATTGAAGATGAAGCTGCCATCCGTACCGGATTGATTGACGTGTTCGTCTATCACGGTTACGAGGTCGATTTTTCTGGTCATGGTGTGGAAGGATTGAACAAGGCATTAACCGGAAAATTCGACTTGATTCTGCTGGATGTGATGCTACCCGGCATGAACGGGTTTGAGGTTTGCAACCGGATCAGGGAAAAGAGCCGCGATCAGGCCATCATCATGCTGACGGCAAAAAGCAACGATGAGGACATTATTGAAGGCTTGTCGTTGGGCGCAGATGATTATGTTGCCAAGCCGTTTTCGGTGGCGCAACTGGTGCTTAGGGTGCAGGCCGTCCTACGGCGAACCCGTAACGGTTTGAGCCAAGATAAAACCCTCTTGCTGGGGGATGACTTATCCATTGATTGCCAAAACCTGGCCGGACGGCGCAGGGATGAAAACTTATCTTTTACACGGCGTGAAATCGAAATCCTGCAATATTTACAAAGCCACTCGAATCGCCCTGTCCCGCGTGAAGAATTGTTAAGCAAAGTGTGGGGTTACGCCAATCATCTGGATATCGAAACCCGCACCGTCGACATCCATATTGCCAAACTGCGGCGCAAGATTGAAGCAGTCCCCGCTGAACCGCAATTCCTGATTACGGTACGCGGCGCAGGATACCGGCTGATCGGTCAAGTACAATGAAACGCAATCATCTAAAAGGGCTGGATAAAGCCAAACTGCGCGGTTGGTTGCTGCTGTTTTTCCTATGCTTGGCGATACCCACTACAGTATTGATCCAGCAATCCTACAGTCGCTTGAAATGGGAAACATTTCATCAACATCAGGTCATGGCGGACGAATTGACCAACCGCATCAACAATCAATTCATCAGGCAGATTAATACCGAAGAGCAACGCCCGTTTACGGATTACGCCTTTTTGAACGTAGCGGGTGCGCCGTCTGCCAATTTTTTACAACGTTCACCGCTTTCCCGGTTTCCGGTGCAATCCGAAATTCCTGGTTTAATCGGCTATTTCCAGGTAGATGCGGCAGGTAAGCTGTTAACGCCTTTTGTCCCCAATGACATCGAAAAGGCAGGAAGTTACGGCATAACCGAAAAAGAATTGGTAGCCAGGATCGAGTTACAGGATCGGATAAACCAGATACTTAGCGAGAACCGTTTAGTCAAGAATCAAGCCGCTATGACGGGGAAGAAGGATCAGGACGGACACGGTAATGCGCTTAACAGGCCGGATAGGCGTTTAGCTGAAAGCGAACAGGATGTAACTTTACCGGATCGTAGCGTTATTAGCGGCAAGCTTGAAAAACCCGTCGCATCCCCTGCCAGCGAAGGTCAAGCCGTTTTTGATGAACTTAAAAAAGCAGTGCCGGAGAAAGGCCTACAAGAGAATAAATTGGGTCGATTAAAGGATATAGGGTTAAGGCAAACATTCCAAGTTGAAGCCTCCAAACCGAAGTCGGCGGAAGTAAAGGGAAGGGCCGTCGACAAGGCACAAAAAAAAGCGCGAACCGAACAAAACCTATTGCCCGAGGCTATTGAAAAGGACAAACGATCAATCGGTTATGAAGTAGGGGAAAGTCGCCTTTCCGCAGCTTCCGCAATTCAGCCAAATGTAAAACCTATACGTATCCGCACGTTTGAAAGTGCCATCGATCCTTTTGAGTTCAGTCAACTCGATAGCGGCCAATTTGTCCTGTTCCGTAAAGTGTGGCTAAACGACCAACGCTATATCCAAGGGCTATTAATTGAAAAGGAAGCTTTTTTGCAGGGCACTATCAATTCTGCTTTTCAAGAAACCGCGCTTTCGCCGATGAGTGATTTGCTCGTAGTTTTTCAAGGCAATGTGCTGTCCGCATTTTCTGGCAGGAGTCCACGCGGCGTTTTATCCAGCACCAGCGAGTTAAAGGGCGAGTTGCTTTTTCAAGCGCAATTATCCGATCCGTTGAACGAGTTGCAACTTGTTTTCAGCGTCACCCAGCTTCCTGTCGGGGTTGGAGGCTGGGTGATTATTTGGCTGACTATCGTACTGGTAATCGTGTTTTTGGCGGGATTTTATTTTATGTATCGATTGGGTGTCGGCCAGATCAACTTGATCAACCAACAACAGGATTTTGTTTCCGCCGTTAGCCATGAGTTGAAGACCCCCCTCACTTCAATCCGCATGTACGGCGAGATGCTGCAAGCAGGCTGGGTCGATGAAAGCAAGCTTAAATCTTATTACGACTTTATCCTGGATGAAAGCGAACGCCTGACCCGCTTAATCAATAATGTGTTGCAGCTTGCCAAAATGACCCGTAATTCAATCCAACCCGAATTAAAAAGCGTGACAGTTGCCGAATTGATGGACGGTATTCGGTCAAAAGTTTCAACTCAAATCGAACGTGCGGGGTTTGAATTAAAGTTGTCATTCGATCAAAAGGCGGAACAAGCCATAATCAAAGTCAATCCCGACTGGCTTATCCAGATAATCATTAACTTGGTGGATAACGCAATCAAGTTCTCCGTAAAGGCGGATAAGAAAGTGCTGGAGTTAAGCTGCCACTTATTGGGTAGCCGTCACATCCAATTTAAAGTCCGTGATTACGGCCCCGGTATTGCCAAAGGCCAGATAAAGAAAATTTTTAAACTGTTTTACCGTAGCGAAAACGAGCTTACCCGTGAAACGGTGGGTACAGGTATAGGGTTAGCGCTGGCCCATCAGATGACGATGAATATGAAAGGCAAAATTGATGTGATTAACGCCAATCCGGGAGCTGAGTTTAGGATTGTTTTCCCGGTAGATAAATTTTCCGATAAGGGCTAATTGGCATTCCCAGTATTTTTTCGAGAGGCCGTATTATAGATTCGGCCTTTTAATGCCTGAACCGTTCGTGCTGAGCCCTTCGACTAAGCTCAGGAGAGCCTTGTCGAAGCACATACCGCCTTTCGACAGGCGAACGAAA
>NZ_AYLO01000025.1 GCF_000496735.2 Methyloglobulus morosus KoM1 | reverse complement strand
GTACTTAAAGGTAGAAAAGCTTGAACTGGGCACTGGCGACAGTATCGAGTTCGACAAAGTGCTGATGTTTCAGTCAGATGATGCTGTAAAAATCGGAGTCCCCTATATAGAGGGCGCTAAGGTTACAGCAAAAGTATTGTCACAAGGTCGGCACGAAAAAATTAAGATCATTAAATTCAGACGGCGTAAACACCACATGAAACACATGGGTCATCGCCAGTACTATACGGAAATCCAGATCACTGGCATTTCCGCTTAACAGCAGGGGTTAGAAATGGCACATAAGAAAGCTGGGGGCAGTACCCGTAACGGACGCGACTCCAATTCAAAAAGATTGGGCGTTAAAAAATATGGCGGGGAAAACGTCCTGGCAGGCAATATCATTGTCCGTCAACGCGGCACCCATTTCCATCCTGGCGACAACGTAGGTTTGGGCAAAGACCACACCCTGTTTGCGACTGCCGACGGCAAAGTCGTATTCAAAGAAAAAGGCCCTAAAAACCGTAAATTTGTCAGCATATTGGCTGGATAAGGCATTCCCTGTTGCAATAAGCAACAGGATTGGCTTTTCAAAAAGCTCCGCGCAGCTTGTGACGGGGCTTTTTTTGTTTTTGCAGGTTGCGAAATCCTCGATTGTGAATTATGAAGTTTGTTGATGAAGTAGTCGTACGTGTAGAGGCTGGCGATGGCGGAAATGGGGCCGTGGGATTCCGTCGTGAAAAATATATTCCGATGGGCGGCCCCGATGGCGGCGATGGCGGTGACGGCGGCAGCGTCTATCTTATCGCTGCCGAAAACGTCAATACCCTGGCTGATTTCCGTTTCCATACGGTACACAGGGCAGAACGCGGACAAAATGGCATGGCCCGTAAGTGCACTGGCAGGAAAGGCGAGGATTGTTATGTCCCTGTACCGCTTGGCACGCTGGTTTCCGATGCCGATACCGGCGAACTGATCGGCGATTTGACCACAATTGGCGAAACTTTGCTGGTTGCCAAAGGTGGTTTTCATGGCTTAGGCAACACCCGCTTCAAAAGCAGCATCAACCGTGCGCCACAAAAAGCCAGCAAAGGTACAGAAGGCGAGCATCGAATGCTCAACCTGGAATTGACCGTAATTGCCGATGTAGGCCTGCTCGGTATGCCTAATGCCGGAAAATCCAGCTTGATACGGGCGGTTTCCTCGGCAACACCCAAGGTTGCCGATTATCCTTTCACCACCTTGTACCCCAATCTGGGTGTAGTCAGGATAGACGAGCAACGCAGTTTCGTTATTGCCGACATTCCTGGTGTCATTGAAGGAGCCGCTGAAGGCGCAGGCTTGGGCTTGCAATTCCTGAAGCATTTGTCGCGGACAGAATTATTGCTGCATGTGATTGATGTCAAACCTTATGAAAACCTGGATACGCCTGTCAAAACAGCGAAAAAGATCATCCATGAGTTGGAAAAATGGAGCGACGAATTGGTAAGCAAACCGCGCTGGTTAGTCCTCAACAAGATAGACCTTTTGCAAGAAGCAGAAAGGGACGAATGCTGTAAAGCAATTATTAAAGGCTTAAAATGGAAAGCCCCGGTCTTTAAAATTTCGGCGATCAATGGCGATGGCACAAAAGAATTGATGTTTTCGATCATGGATTTTTTGGAAAAACAACGACGGAAAGACAGTGGGCAGGACTGAGTTTGCAAAAGTAAAACGGGTCGTCATCAAGATAGGGAGCTCCCTGCTCACCAAAGGTGGGCGTGGGCTGGACACATCGTCCATTGCATCCTGGGTCAGCCAGATGGTTGGCTTAAAACAACGGTCAATTGACGTCGTCTTGGTGTCATCCGGTTCCGTTGCCGAAGGCATGAGCCGCTTAGGCCTCAAAATACGCCCTAAAACCCTGCACGAATTACAGGCCGCCGCCGCAGTCGGACAAATGGGCTTGGTTCGAGTATTTGATGATAATTTCCAGCAGCACGGCCACCACGCGGCACAGGTCTTGCTCACCCATGATGACTTAACGGACAGGCAGCGTTATCTCAACGCCCGCAGCACCTTGCTGACCCTGCTCAAATTTGGCGTAGTGCCCGTCATTAACGAAAACGATACCGTCGCCACAGAGGAAATCCGTTTTGGTGACAATGACACTTTGGCAGCGTTGGTGGCAAATTTGGTCGAGGCGGACTTGCTGATTATCCTAACTGACCAAAAAGGCTTATATACGGGCGATCCTGGTGTATATCCCGATGCCGAATTGATTACACAAATCAGCGTCAACGACAGCCGCCTGGAAAAAATGGCCGGCGAGAGCCGCAGCGGGTTAGGTCGCGGCGGCATGTACACCAAAGTAAAGGCGGCACGGTTGGCTTCAAGATCAGGTGCCGCTACTGTCATTGCTCCGGGTGTATACGATGACGTGATTACCCAAGTGATCTCGGGGAAGGATATCGGAACGCACTTTTTGCCTGACATAGAGCCATTGGTCGCTAGAAAGCGTTGGTTAGCAGGCCAATTGCAGGTTAAAGGAAAGCTGGTGTTGGATGCCGGCGCAGTCAAGGTGTTAAAAAGTGACGGCAAAAGCCTGTTGGCAGTCGGCGTAAAATCCATGTCGGGAAAGTTTGAACGAGGTGAATTGGTGTCCTGCATCGATGAAAACGGCTTAGAAATAGCCCGAGGCCTCATCAATTATGGCAAGGCGGATGCCGAGCTTATTACGGGCAAAAGTAGTGCAGAATTTGAGAAAATCCTGGGCTATGCGGACGATGCAGAATTGATCCATCGGGATAATATGGTGCTGATGTAGTATTTCATGAAAATTTCTGCCATCGGGAATAAAAACCAAAGCGCTATTCAAGCACGGGTAAAAATTTGTCGCCTTCAATGACGAACAGCCGTTTCGACTGTCACTATACCAACGCAAGACCCAGTACATAGCGGACAATAGCCCACTTTTTTGCTGCAACGCCATTTATTTGACGGTCAGTCACATTAAAAAGCGGATCGCTTTAATGTTGCTTGGTTGACAATCGCTACAGCCGTATTCACCAAAAATAATCCGCCAAACAAGCATGGGCAAAGGCCTTTTATGCTCATCGCCAAATCAACTATACTTAGGAACTCAAGGGGAGATAATTTTGTCTCTATGTCGTCAAATAATTGACATTTCACCATAGAAGTTATCTTGCCTGACAAACACATAAACCATGAACACTGAATAACCTATTGATTATATAGTTCTTTTAATACTTGGCATGATATTGGCTTACATTATTGCAACAGTAAGTTTTAAAAGAGGATCAAAACATGAAAAACAAATCAACAAACTTGGCAGTTGTCAGTAATAAGACGTTTGAAGCGACAAAAGTAGTCAATTTAAACCACTATGACATCAGCAGCGCCTTACAAACGACATTAGACTTTAATAAGTTAATTCAAAATTTTAGCAGTAAAGTTGCCAGCATGGTGCCGCATAGCGCTTATGTTTACACCAATAAAGAATTTGGGCTGGAAATTAAAAATGGCGTTTTTTCCAGGCATTCTTGCAGCTATGCGCTTAAGGTTGAGGATCAAACATTAGGCGAACTGAAACTGATGCGTAGCCATAAATTTGACATCGCAGACCTCGAATTGCTGGAAACCTTACTTTGTTGCCTAATTTACCCATTAAAAAATGCAACCTTGTATCAACAAGCCTTGAGAATGGCATATACCGATCCGCTTACCCAAACCAGCAACCGGTCGGCATTTGACGATTACATCAAACGGGAAATCAGCCTGGCGACACGGCACTCCAAAAGCCTGTCCATTATTTTTCTGGATGTCGACCATTTTAAGCATATTAATGACCAGTACGGCCATGAATGCGGCGATGTTGCATTAACGTCTGTCGCCAAATGGATTAAAGAATGTTTGCGCAGCAGTGATGCCGTGTTTCGCTTTGGTGGGGAAGAGTTCGTAGTCATATTGAGCGAAACCGATCTTATCGGCGCAGAATTAGTGGCGGAACGCATTCGGAACAATATCGAAAATCATACCATGTCGTACAACATGCAAGCGGTCAATATAACGGCAAGCCTGGGCGTAAGCGAATTGCGTGGCAACGAGACGGTTGATGCCCTAGTCAAACGTGCCGACGGCGCCATGTATAAGGCCAAGAAAAACGGCAGAAACCAGGTCGTATTGGCTTTTTAATTAGATATAGAAATCTTTACCCCTTTTAGGGGCTTGTCTTCCCAGGCCAATTTTATCTAAAGTTGGCCTGTCAAAAACCGCCACTACGTGTGACGGGTTTATCGCGTTCAGATAATTTCTTCTTTGCCGCCGCCTGTAAAAACCTTGTGTAGAAATCTCCATTTAAGCCCTTCGACAAGCGCAGCACGAACGATCCAAACATTAAAGGCCCGAATCAATAATCAGAAATGCCTATACCTATAATATTAGGATAAGTCAAGGTGGTCTTCGTGGATTCCTGAATGTTTATTATGCCCAAGATATTTCCAATATTATCCCTACAAACAGCCATAAACGAATTCTTTAAAAAAACCTGAAAAAAATATTAAAGTTTAAAAAATACGTGCCGATAACTAAGTCAGGTGGGGGAATTATCAAAACGGTAAGGAACTCAATTTTAAACAACCCGGCAATACTCTTAATCCGGGACAATTTGGAGAAATATCATGGCACAAGTCATCAACACCAACGTCGGCGCCCTCTTTGCTGGAGCTGCACTTAACAAATCAGCGAATGCTCTGCAAACTGCCCAAGCTCGCCTATCTTCAGGCCTGCGCATCAATAGCGCCAAGGACGACGCTACTGGCCTTGTCACCGCCACAGGCTATGACAGCCAGATTCGCGGCACCAACATGGCCATCCGCAACGCCAATGACGGCATTTCAAAAGCGCAAACCAATGATGGCTACGCGTCCCAAATCACCGAGAACTTGCAACGCCTACGTGAACTTGCGGTACAAGCGGGTGGCACCGCCGCCGGCACGGAAGCTACCGCACTGGTCACTGAAAACGCCCGTCTAGCTGGAAAGACAGCTGCCGCCACCGCTGTTACGGTGGATGGAAATGGCACTACATTCACTGGTGTCAGCACTGCGGTTACCGCCACCGTCGGTCTTACGGTTGCCGCTATCGACACCGACATCGCCGCCGTTGCCGCCAACCGTGCCCAATACGGCGCCGACATGTCAACGCTGGGTTCTGCCGTCAGTGGCATGCAAACCGCGTCGGTGAATTTGTCCGCTTCGTTCAGCCGTATCATGGACACCGACTTTGCTGCAGAATCTGCGAACATGACCCGCAACAACATCCTGCAACAAGCAGGTACGGCGGTGCTGTCGCAAGCTAACCAAACACCAAACTCTGTGCTCGGTTTGTTGCGTTAAGTTAGATACGTTAATCAATACCCAACCGGTTATCCGGTTGGGTATTAGTATTAAGGAGAAGTAAGGTGATCATTCAATTTGCAAACAACATCAATCAGGTTGAGGCTGTCAGCCGCATTACTGAAGATGCGCCTAAAGTCGTTTCTGAGGTCAAGGCTGAGACCAAGCAAGCTTCATCCGAACAGTTAAAGAAAACGACTGACGACATCAACCGGGCAATGCAACAAACTAACCAAAACCTTCAGTTTGAATTCACCATGGACACCGACACTAAAAAACCATTAGTCAAGGTGGTCGACAAACAAACTGGCGAATTGGTCCGTCAAATTCCCTCGGAAGAGATGGTGGCGATTGCGCGTTCGATAGATCGTTTCCAGCACAGCCTTTTGTTAAATCAAAAGGCTTAATTCAAGGGGGTTCGTCATGGCAAGCACCTCATCCGTAAGCTCTAGCGGAGGCCTTGATGTCCAAGGCCTCGTTTCGCAGTTGATGACACTCGAACGTCAACCCATCGATAAGCTCAACACTCAGGTATCCAGCTACCAGACCAAGATTTCATCGTTCGGCACGATCAGCGGGTTAGCCTCTAGCCTGCAAACTTCGTTGCAGAGCTTGGATACCAATTTTCAGGGTTACACCGCCACGCCGTCCGATACCAGCGTATTTTCTGCTTCAGCCGCCAGCACAGCAGCGGCAGGCTCTTATACCTTGGATGTAGCTAATCTGGCCCGCTCACAGAGCCTGGTTGCCGTTGGACAAGCCAGCAGCACAACGGCTATCGGTGACGGCACATCAACGACTATTTCTTTTGATTTTGGCACGATCAGCGGCGGCACGTTGACCTCTGGGGTTTATAGTGGCGCTGCCTTTGCTTCCAACGGCGATGGCACAAAAAGTATCACGATAGATGGCACGAACAATACACTGCAAGGCATCCGCGATGCGATTAATAATGCAAAGATAGGCGTGTCGGCGACCATCGTCAACGATGGCAGCGGCACACCTTATCGCCTTGCCTTAACGTCGGAAAAAAGCGGTGTCAGCAATAGCCTCAAGATTTCCACCAGCGGCGGGGATGGAACCCTAGATGCCTTATTGGCAAATGATCCTGCCGGAGTACAACATTTAAACCAAACAACTGCAGCCCAGAATGCCAATTTAACGGTGAACGGCATAGCGATTACTAGCCCTGCCAACACCGTCACCGATGCGATTCAAGGTGTTACCTTAACACTGAACAAACCCACAACTACGCAAACCAACTTGACGGTGGCGCATGACACAGCTGCTGTCAAAACGGCAGTATCTGGGTTTGTCGATGCTTACAATGCCTTGGTCAGCCAACTTAAATCCCGCTCTGCCTTCGGCAGCAGCACCGACACCACCAAACCTGCCTTAGCGGGTGACGGAACGGTACGTCTTATGCTGAGCCAATTGCATGGCATTTTTAATGTGGGCGCAAGCGGCGGCACCTTGACATCGCTCTCCCAAGTCGGCATTACGTCTAAAGCAGATGGTACGCTAAAGCTGGATAGCAGCAAACTTAACACAGCCATGACCAACAATTTCAGCGACGTGACAAATTTGTTCACGTCGGCTACGGGTTTTTCCACCCGGCTGAAAGCGTGGACAGACTCCACGCTTGCGCCCGGCGGCTTGATTGACAGCCGCACCCAAAGCCTTAATACATCGATTACAGGGTATAACAACCAAATCAGTAAGCTGGAAGTCCGGATGGCAATTCTTCAAAAACAATACACCAAAACCTACAGCGACCTTAACGTTATGCTGACCAACATGAGCGGCACCAGTGCCTATCTGACCCAACAACTCGCAAACCTATAACCTAGGATTAGAATCATGAATACCACTATAGCCATTAATGCCTACAAGAAAGTCGGCGTAGAATCCAAAGTTATTGGGGCAGACCCGCACCAGCTCATTTCAATGTTGTTTCATGGTGCATTACTTAGCATCGACAACGCGAAAAACGAAATATTACGCAAGGAGGTTGATGCCAAGGGCAAATCGATCTCCAAAGCCATCGCCATCATCGGTGAAGGGCTGCATGCCAGCCTGGACAATAAAGCCGGAGGCGAGGTGGCACAAGGCTTATCATCGCTATACGAATATATGGTGCGGCGCTTGGTTGAGGCCAATTTGAAAAGCGACATTACTATTTTGGACGAAGTGACACGCCTGTTGACCGAATTAACCGAAGCTTGGGACAGCATACGCCCCAACAGCGTTCAGTCCGCACCGCTTCCAACTAATTCCCATCTAGCTTATGCAAGGGCTTAGGCAGATGGGCGCACCTCAAGTTATTGCGAATTACGAATCCCTGTCGGCCTTGACTGGGCAAATGCTGGAAGCGGCAAAAGACGGCGAATGGGATCAGTTAATCAGTATCGAGCAGCAATGCAGCGAGCTGGTCGCCGCCATGAAACTATTGGATGCCGAGACCATGCTGGATGAGGCTGCGAATCAACTTAAAAAACAATTGATTAGCAAAATATTGTCCGAGGATGCCGAAATCCGCAAGCGCGTCCAAACCTGGATGAGCCAATTGGAACTTAGCATGCAAAGCAACCGCCAAGAACAACGCTTGTTGCATGCGTATGGGGCTTAACTCAAATTGTGTTCGCTTTATAGTCTATAATATGGCTATTAATCTTGATGCGTGACCCTAGTATTGGCACTTAATCCCCCGCTGCATTTAAGGTTATACCGGACTACATTGGCTACCATCATAATGGCTACAAAGCCAACTGTGGATAAAAAAACTAAACATTTCAGGACACCTTAAGGATAACCCTTATGACGACGACAACTGACCCTGCGGATAAAGAACTGACGATTTCGGAAAGCCTCAAGGCCAATGCATTTGGCAGCCGTTTCTACGAACATTATATTCATGGCGAACTTAAAACCCCCAGCTTCCCTGACGTCGCCTTAAAAATGCGCAAAGCAATCCAGCAGGATTGCGAAATAGCTGACCTTGTTAAAATCATCAATATGGATCCCGTCATTTCCGGAAAATTGATCCAGGTAGTCAATAGCCCTTTTTACATGCCGATGGTGCCGATCACCAATACACTCAACGCCATCAATCGATTGGGCAGGAAGACCACCCGTGACTTGGTCATCACATTCAGCCTGAAAAACCTGATTAGGAGCGAAAAAGCCATCATAAAAAAATTGATCCAACAAAGTTGGTATCAAAGCATAAAGGTTTCCAGCATGGCTTACACCCTGGCTAAGTTGACTAAAAAAGCGGATTCTGATGAGGCGCTGCTCGCAGGCCTTTTGCATAACATCGGTGTGCTACCCATTTTGACCTTTGCTGACAGCCTGTCGGAAGATACCTATCAACCCAACGACATCAGCCTTTGCATCAATGAGGTACAAGGGCAAATAGGCTCAATTATTTTAGAGCAATGGGAATTCCCGGAAAACTTAAGAAAAATCCCATTGCAATCCTCGGACTGGTTTGCGAACACCGGCGAAAACCTCAACCTGAATGATATTGTCTTGCTGGCAAAATACCATTGTTTCCTGGGGACTCCGGGTGCCGATTTACCCACAATTGCCTCCATGCCAGCCTATCAAAAACTGGGCGACCAAACATTGACACCCGAAATGTCATTGCAGATATTACACGACGCCAAACAGCAAGTCGCAGACACCATTAACTTTTTCTCGCAATGATTGCCTTGCTTTCTTCGCCCTTGTAAATTCCTAAAATATTAGGAAAAATCCATAAAGAATCACGAAATTAGGATATCAATAGGATTGAGCTGCACAAACCTTCTTACAGGAAATGCATCATGACCCAAAAGACCTTTAAAGCCTATGCGGACACGAACATAGCCTAACGACCCATCCACTCAGGACGGCTTACGTCCAGCGGCTCTCGCTAATTTATTCCTATACTCTCCATGCAGCCACACGCCTAATTTGTAATGCTTGTCTTTTGAGACGGTTTCAGAATCCATAAGAAACTTAAGCTTTGATTCGGCATGATCCTCAATTTTTTTATTTAAGTTCATATTGATGCCTCTAATAGCAGGTAATAGATGCTGGCTTAAATTAAGTCAGATGAAGGAACTCTGGATAAATTGATTTCAACCAATGGTTGGACAGGCTCACCACGAGGGGTTCTACTTTTTACCCCGTTCCACCTGGGCTTATCGAACGATGCTTGTCGAAAGGACTTATTCAGTGTTTTAGTTAAGTATAGACGCATATCGCTAAAGATAATTAAACAAGGACAATTTTTTTACTTGGGTAAATGTTTGCTGTGCTGCCTGTAACGAAGCGGTTTGCTGGGTAAATCGGCTTACGGCTTCGGCATAATCCAGGTCTTGTGTTGCGGACAAGGTTGTTTGTATATTGAGGGCGGTGGCCGAGTTAATGCTTTCCTGGTTGTCCAACGCATTTAGCCTCGCCCCTACTGATGCGCGGGTTAAAGTCACGTTGTCCAGCGCCTTGGATATGTCGCCAAGGGATGCCGCGCTTGGGGCATTAGCCTTTAGGTCGGTGGAAAGCTTGTTGATCGCTTCAAAAATATTGTTGATGGAACCTGGCGCAGGAACTGTTGCGGGTGACGGTCCCGTAGGGACTCCGAAAACACTGGTGCCAGGGTCACTGTCAGTCACTTGACGACCCATGTCTATTTGTATGAGCCGCGAATTGGCATCCCCGACATAGTCGTAGGCACCAGGATTGCCGGCATCTTTGCTAAACGGCTGGGTTGTGCTTTTAAGGCCTGAAAACATGTATTCGCCGTTGGCATTCTTGGTGTTGGCAAGGTTGAGCAACTGTCCGTTGAGGGCATCCAACTCTGCCGCTGCGGCAGTCCGGCTGTTTGCGGTATTAGTGCCACTCATTCCTTGTACGCCCAGCTCATGAATTCTTTGCAATATATCCGTTGCGCTCTGCAATACCCCATCTTCCATAGACAACCGATCCCTAGCGGCATTAATATTGCTATGGTATTGCCCCGTTTGCTTTAAGCTTTGGTTGAGGTCAATGATGCGGGCAGCCGCAGCAGGATCATCGGAAGCCGTCAGAATCCTTTTCTGGGTAGATAATTGCATTTGCGTTTGCTGCAACCTTGATTGTTGGTCGAGCATTGCATTGACGGATAATTGTTGCGCCCAAGACGTTGATATTCGCATGATAACCTACCTATTGATAGCGCCGATTAAAGTATCGAACAGTGAACTGGCAATACTAACGACTTTCGCGGCGGCTTGGTATGACTGTTGGTATTTGAGCATATTAGCTGCCTCTTCGTCCAAATTGACACCTGCCAGGCTTTCCCTGGATTGTTTGGCTTGGTTCAATAAGGCTTCCTGGGCTGAGCTGCTAACTTTTGCCGAACTCGTTAAAGCACCAACCTGTGAAACCAATTGCCCGTAAGCGCTATTAAAAGTAGACCTTCCGCCTGACAAAATAGGCTTATTTTCAAGGTTCGCCAGACCCAAAGCGACCGTATTGTCACCTGTTATTGGTGAGCCTGCGCCGCCTGTCGTACCAGCGGCAGCAATTTTGGTCGGGTCGGTGATCAAGGTCGTCATCGTTTGGGCGGCATTAAAAGTCGGCCTAATCAGGAAACTGTCATTAGCCGCAACCGTCGCTCCTGTTGAGATACTGAATCCGGGGCCAGCTATCGTTGTTGGGGGAGGCCCTGCAAAAGTCGTAACGGTATTGTCACTCAAGCGTTTTAGCGAAAAGTTGCTGCCATCATAACTCAGGTTGTAATCACTGGGAGCCAACTGGCCTGATGTCAATGGATCGTAAGTTGCCGTTATACTACCGACATTGCTAGGATTGGCGATGACAGGGACGTTCAACGCCGACGCTCCTAGACTGAACATATTTGTGCCTGCGTTGCCGTTCAGGTCGAAGCCTGTGGTATGCAATGCATTAAATTGGACAGTGAACCCAGCCGCTACCAAGCCCAGTTGTTGTTGGGCAGGGTCGAGAATTTGGTCTCGGAATTTAATCGCGCCGGACAATTCGCCACCATTGATGTCTTTGCCTATATTATGCCCATCCAATAGGACATCTTTATGGCTGGGATCGTTGGCTGAACCCACCAAAGACAGTTTGGCAGTACTTGTACCCGACACCAAAGATTGTCCTTTGCCGATAACCAAGTCTATCGAACCATTTTGTTGGGGGATTGCCGTAACGCTAATTTTTTCTGCCAGTTTATTGATGAGCGCATCACGCTGATCCAGCAAGTCATTCGGCGGTTGTGAATACAATGAATTGGTAGCCACGACAGCAATTTTACCGTTCAATTCGGCGATGTTCTTGGCCAAGGAGTTGATGTCGTCAACGGTGCTTTGCATTTGCCCGTTCACCTGATTTCGTATGCTATCGAATTGCGATGACAGCCGATTGAATTGCTGTGACAAGGAACTGGCTTCTGTGAGCATGACTTGCCTGGCGGACAGTGAAGTAGGATCATTGGCAACCCCGTTGGCTGCACTAAAGAACGATTTTAATCCTGTGGACAAGCCAGTTGCTTCATTGGAGGTGATATTGTCCACTTGGGATGCTAAAGTTGAAAGCGTATTTGATTCTCCAAAAGCTGATGTGCTTGAACTCAATTGGTTGCTGATAAATTGGTCATAGCTACGGGTAACCGTAGCGACATCAACCCCTTGGCCAACATACCCACCGCCAGTAAACTGAGGTAGACTTGCGCTAAGTTCGACACGCTGACGGCTATAACCTTCGGTGTTGACATTGGCTATGTTGTGGCTAATGGTGCTCAAAGAGCTTTGAGAAGCCAAAAGGCCTGACAATCCAGTACTTATAATACCTGACATATTAAAACCCCGATTTGAGGGACATAAACCCTATAGTTATTGCGGTCATCAGTTCATCGCCACGACTGTCTTTTTGTCAAGATCAGCCATCTTATCGCCATTAAAAATACTCATAATCTTGTGGGCATAGCTTGGGTCAGTCGCATAACCTGCACGTTGCAATTCGTGCACATAGCGCTGGCTATTGCCGACATGCTGCAACGCATCCTGATAACGCGGATTAGCTTTGATAAAGTCCACATAATCATTGAAACTTTCCTGGTACGAAGAATAAGACCTAAAACCTGCTTGTTCTTTTCTGGCAACGCCATCCCGGTATTCCAGTGTAGACACTCGCGCCTGTCCGCCATCCCAGCCTTTGCCGGCCTTAATATTAAACAGGTTGAAACTGCTGCTGCCGTCACCGTTCTTGATGACTGAACGGCCCCAACCCGTTTCCAATGCCGCTTGCGCCAGGAGGACCTTGGGTTCTACGCCCAATTCCTTCGCGGCTTGCTCCGCATAAGGGTAGAGCTTCTGTACGAAATCTCCTGCTGACGTTATCGGCCCGGATTGTGTGTTCTTTAATTGAGTTTCGTCTATCCCACTAGCCGGGCGCATCTCTTGTACATAAGATTTGAATATGCCCAGATTATTGTCGTCTTTCCTGTTGGCCGACCTATCGGCAGCCCGTGAAGAATGTGAAACGGTCTTGTTAGATCCAGATGACCTGTTCAGGTAATCTTCAAGACCTATTTTCTTATTGTCGTTCTTGTCGTCAGGGCTTAACTGCTTGACGATCAAGTCTGCAAGGCCAACCCCTGGCTTGCCCGATAAATGCACGGCCAACTGCTGGTCATACATTTCTTTGTAAAACTTGCTTTGGTCGTTATCGGCAATACCATCCGCCAACTTTGCGTCCCGCATACCTTTAAGCACATTGCTGACAAAAATAGATTCAAATTGTTTAGCGACTTCCTTGACGGAATCCGGTGAGTTTTTCCTGGCTTCGTTTTTAAGGTTAGCCAAGCCATTGAAATCGGTATAAACATCGGCACTGGCGCTGGCATGGTTTACGTTTAGCATAACCGTCTCCGATTAGATAATGATCAACTCGGCACGCAATGCGCCTGCTGATTTAAGTGCTTCAAGGATGGCCACCAAATCGCTGGGCGAGGCACCCACGTTATTGACCGCCTGGACTATTTGATCCAATGAAACGCCAGGGTTAAACACGAACATGTGGTTTTTTTCCTGTTCGATCTGGACATTCGATTTTGGGGTGACTACAGTTTGGCCATTGGAAAACGGCGCGGGTTGGCTGACCTGCGGATTTTCACTGATGGTGACCGTCAAGCTGCCATGCGATACCGCCGCCGGCTGTACACGTACTTTGCTGTTGATGACAACCGTGCCAGTTCGGGAGTTGACAATAATACGCGCCGGCGCGTCATCAAGGGTAAGGGTAAGGTTTTCGACCATCGAAGCGAACGTCACTTTCTGTCCACTATCCACCGGCCCACTAACTTGCACAGACGTGGCATCAATAGCTTTTGCCGTACCCGTGCCCAATGTGTTATTAATGGATTCCGCCATACGGTTGGCAGTCGTAAAATCTGGGGTATGTAAATTAAAAGTCAACGTATTGCCTTCTGAAAAAGGCGTGTTGACGGCACGCTCAACAGTTGCGCCATTGGGTATACGACCGACACTGGGGTTGTTGACGGTAATGCTGGAACCGTCCTGCCCCGATGCACTCAAGCCACTTACCACCAAGCTGCCCTGGGCGACGGCATAGACTTGGCCGTCCGCGCCTTTCAGGGGGCTCATCAATAATGTGCCGCCGCGCAAACTTTTGGCATCGCCAATCGAAGATACGGTCACGTCAATCGCTTGGCCGGGCTTTGCAAATGGCGGCAGTTCTGCCTCGATGGCGACGGCTGCGATATTTTTTGCTTTAGGGTCAACACCGGCAGGCAGTGTCAACCCAAAACGCCCCAGCATACTACGCAAGGTTTGTCCGGTAAATTTTGTTTTATCCCCAGATTTGTCCAGTCCGACAACCAAGCCGTAACCCACCAATTGATTAGTGCGGATGCCTTGGATGGAGGCGATGTCTTTTATCCGTTCCGCATAAGCCGGGGCAGCACCAATGACTGCCAATAGGAGTGATGGAACGAGAATTTTTTGCAGTGCGTACATGTCATTACCCTCTGTTTATATGGGAACTAAAATGGGAACCAAGGGCTGAAGATAGCCCGTGATGCCCAGCCCATCTTGCTGGCATCGGCCATTGCGCCTTCTCCGGTGTACATAATGGTGGCATCGGCGACCTTATCGGAAGTTAGCGTGTTGTCTGGAGATACGTCTACAGGCCTAACGATACCTGCCAAGCGGATGTATTCATCACCTTGGTTTAAAGTAACGCGCTTCTCGCCACGTACCCTTAGGTTGCCGTTCGGCAAGACCTCAACGACAGTGACAGAAATGTTGCCATCTAAACTATTGCTTTGATCGGCCTTGCCTTGTCCGGTAAAAGCCCGTTTGGCAGCCAGTTCAGTTTTGGCGTCATTGCCCGTCAAGGCAGACAGGGCAAAACCCATTAAGCTCGGCGCTGACACGGAAATGTTGTTGTCCTTTTTAGTGTTAAGGTCGTCCGCCTTTTTAGCTTGGGTTGATTCCTGAAGTATGATGGTCAAAATATCGCCAACCCGTGCGGCCTTGTTGTCTTCAAACAGGCGCATATCGTAACCAGACTGGTAGATAGCCCCAGAATTTTGGACAGGCGCCCTTAAGTCAGCTGGCGCAACGGGTGCAAATGCCGGATCCCTGGGTGGGATAGGGGTGCAAGCCTCTAGCATTGATAAAACGAATCCTATGAAAATGAGTGTTTTCATTATGCTATCCCTCACTATAACTGTTGCGTCACAAAGGACAGCATTTGGTCTGTGGTAGAAATGGCTTTAGAGTTCATCTCATAAGCCCGTTGGGTTTCGATCATGTTGACCAGTTCTTCAACGACATTGACGTTGGAGGTTTCTAAAGAGCCTTGCAGCAGTGGTCCGAACTCCTGTTCGCCCGGTGTGCCTTGGACGGGCGCGCCACTGGCTACCGATTCGCGATAAAGGTTTTCGCCTACTGGCTCTAAGCCCGTGGGGTTAACAAAATCAGCCGTCTGTATTTGCCCAACTTGGCTCGGTGTGGCACTGCCTGGTTGCAAGACAGAGACAGTGCCATCGCGTCCTATCGTGATACTGATAGCATCATTAGGGATGGTAATCGCGGGTTCTATGGGATTACCGCCGGAAGTGACCAATTGCCCGGTGGAATCCAATTTTAACGATCCGTCCCGGGTATAATTGACATCACCGTTCGGCATAAGGACTTGCAAGAAGCCACGACCATTGACAGCGACGTCCAATGAGTTTTCAGTTTGTTGGATATTGCCTTGGGTATGCAGTTTTTCGGTGGCAACCGTCCTGACACCAGTGCCTAATTGCAAGCCAGACGGCAGTTGGGTATTTTGGCTGGTTTGTGCGCCAACTTGCCTGATGTTCTGGTAGACCAGGTCTTCAAAAATGGCCCTGGATTTTTTGAATCCGGTAGTGTTCACGTTGGCCAGGTTATTCGAAATAACCGCCATCCGTGTTTGCTGTGCGTCGAGGCCGGATTTGGCTACCCACAATGCGCGTTCTGTCATGATAATCTCCCAAGTGTCAAAAAGTTGTCTTCTTGTAGACTATCATGCACAATTTATGCCAATTGCATTAGCTTGGCACTTGCACTGGCGTTTTCATCGGCGCTTTTCATTACTTTAGTTTGTAATTCAAAGTTTTTTGAGAGTTCAATCATGTCCACCATGGCGCTGATCGCGTTGACGTTACTGCCTTCCACTGCGCCTTGTATTAAGGTTACATCAGCACTGGCCGCTACCGGTTTCCCGTCTTTAACATGCATCAGGCCGTCGCTTCGTTTTTCCATGTTATCCAAGGCAGGTTTCACCAATTTGATCCGGTCTACGACGGCGAGGTTAGTTGAATTCGCGCCTAAGGGAACAACGCTGATAGTGCCATCCTTACCTATTTCCAGCTTTTGTGAAGGCGGGACAGAAATAGGCCCGTCTTGCCCCATCACCTGCAAGCCAGCCCCCGTCTGGAGTAGCCCGTCAGGTGTAATCCGCAGGTCGCCGGCACGGGTATAAGCTTCTTTACCGTCCGCACCTTGCACGGTCAACCAACCTTCGCCATCAACGGCCACATCCAGGTCACGGCCTGTTTGTTGTACGGCGCCTGGGGACAAGTCTGTCCCTGGGCGTTCTGCCATGGCATAAACGCGGGTAGGAAAGCCTGGGCCATAAACAGGCATACTGCGGAACTGCTCCAGGTCAGATTTGAAACCGGAAGTCTGGGCATTAGCCAAATTATTGGCGTTAGCGGTTTGGGCCAACAAAGTTTGTTTGGCACCACTCATTGCAATATATAGGCTTTTGTCCATGTCGGCTCTCCTACCTCAACGTTTAACGGAGGTTCATGATTTGATCTATGACGCTCTTTTCTGTTTGGATCGTCTGTGAGTTGGCCTGATATGTCTGCTGGGCAAGGATCAGGCTGACCAATTGCTTTGATATATCCACATTGGATTGCTCCAACGCTCCCGATTGCACGGAACCGAAAGTGCCCTCCCCGGCGCTGCCTATAATGGGCGATCCCGAAGCCGAACTTTCTCCCCAGGCACCGTCACCCAATTTTGTCAATCCTTGCGGATTCGTGAACCGGGTCATAGCCACTTTGCCCAAAGGTGTCGAATTGCCGTTACTGAAGTTGGCAAAAATGACGCCCTCCTTGTCAATGGCAATACCGGTCAATGTGCCGGCCGGTAAGCCGTCTTGCTTTATGGCGTTAACACTAAAGGTGGTAGATAATTGCGATGAACCGGAGTAGTCTATGGTCGCAACAATATTGGCAGCCGAGGTTCCAGTTACAAAAGGTGCTAATGGCACTTGACCGCTGGCAGGTACGGTGAGCTTTCCGGTCGAATCAAATGTTAATGTCGCTCCTGCGGGTACAGGTGCTGTATCAATTGAGACGGGAGCCAAAGGGTTGTCGGTAATGTAATGATGCGCCGTCCAATCCCTGGTAGGGGGTGTTGCCGTTTGAGCCACAAAATATGTCGTCATCTTGTGGGAGACACCCAAGGAGTCGTAGACCGTTACTGAGGTTTCTCTGGTATAAGTGCTGGAATCCAACGGATCAAAAGGCACGGTAATGGCCGGGCTGGATGCATCCAAGTTAACATCCAAATCAATTTTGGACGTGGAAACTGGTTTGCCGGCACCGGTATTCATGGAAACCGTCGTTAATCCCCCTGTGCTAAACCCAGCCGCAACCGTAGAACCATTGGGCTTATAAGCCAGCAAGGCTTGGCCTTGGGTGTTGGTGATAATACCGTCTTTGTTGACATGGAAGGCCCCATTACGAGTATAAACATGAGAATTAATGTCGGTTGGGGTGGCCGCCATCGTGAAGAAGCCTTCACCATTGATCGCCAAATCCAGGGTATTGCCTGTCAACTCGACATTACCTTGATTAAATTGCTGGGCAACTTGCGCCAACCTTACACCAGCACCCGGTTGTGTTTTACTCATGCCCGACAAACTGTCGGCATAGGCATCGACAAATTCAGAGCGTGATTCCTTAAAGCCAACGGTATTGGCGTTGGCAATGTTATTGCCTATGACTGTCAAATTATTGGCGGCGGCATTTAATCCGCTTAATGCTGTTGAAAAGCCCATCTTATATCTCCTGAGTTATAGAATTTGTTTGATCTGGTTAAAATTGACTGCGCCTAGGCCAGGCAAATTGACTTGAATGCCATTGCTGCCGCTACCCATCGATACGCTTTCGACACGCGACTGGATATCCGGCTGCAACACCGTATTGACACCATTAATGTTGGTTTCTAGCTGGACTTTATAAACTCCGGGATTGGCAAAATTGCCGTTATCGTTCGTGCCATTCCAGGAGAACGGCATCGACCCAGCACCCTGTTCGCCTAAGCTCTGAGTTCTAATCACATCACCGGTTACCGGATCTGTAATTTTCAAATTCACGTTGGAAGTACTGGACGGAAGCTCAAATGTGCCTTTAATTTCACCGCCTGCCGCCAAAAGGCCTTGGCCAGAAGAAACCGACACGGAATGACCGACCAAGCTGGCCGCTTGTAATGTTTGGTCAGAACTGATGGACTTGGCAAAATCCTTAAACGATTGTTGCAAATCTTGAATGCCGGAAACCGTACCGAATTGCGCCATCTGCGACAGGAATTGGGCGTTGTCCATCGGTTTGGTGGGGTCCTGGTGGGTCATTTGGGTGGTCATCAATTTTAAAAAATCATCTTGTCCCAAGGATTTTTTTTTGGTTCCCGTCGGCGCAGAGGTCACTCCGCCCAGGCTGTTAATCGCGTCTACTGCACTCATTGTTATTGCCCCATTTTTAAGGTTTGAAGAATCAATTGCTTGGCGGTGTTTAACACCTCCACATTATTTTGGTAAGAACGCGATGCCGACATCATATTAGCCATCTCTTCTACTGTATTGACGTTGGATTTGTAGATATAACCTGCTTTATCCGCCATCGGATGGTTCGGCGCATATTCCATGATGGGAGGCGCTTGGTTTTCGACCACGCCCAATACACTCACCTTGCTGGAAGCATCTTGACCATCCATAATACCTTTTAACTCAGCCGCAAATACGGGTTGCCTGGCCTTATAAACGCCGCCTGAACTGCTACTGACGCTATTGGCATTGGAAATATTGCTTGCCACCAGATTGAGCCGTAACGACTGGGCATTCATGCCGCTGCCCGCAATATCAAATATTTTTAGAGATGACATAACTATTGCCCCCTTAGAGCCATCATAAGCTCGGAAAAATGACCGCCGACAAACTGTAAGCTGGCTTGGTATTGCACCGCATTTTCTGCGTACTTGGCCTGCTCGACATTGGCTTCAACGGTATTGCCGTCCAATGAAGCCTGCATAGGATTGCTGTACATCACATGCGACTGCAATGATCGCTGGATCGACAAATGGTTTGCTTGGGTGCGTTCCATGGGTTGGGCCAGTTGCATGTTTTGCTTTAAGACGGATTTAAAGTCCAGGTCACGAGCCTTATAGCCTGGCGTGTCTGCATTAGCCAAATTGGCTGCAAGCAATTCGCCGCGCTTTTCCCGCAAGGCCAGGGCCTGTGGATGAATGCCTAGGGCAGTGTCAAAATTAATAGCCATAATAATTCCTCAAGTTTTGCTCAAGAAACCTAAAGCATAATATGTGCCAAAAATATAATAATGAATTAGTGCCTAGCATAGACAACGGTTTTTGCGGGCAAAACAGCCGTAATCCCTAGAAAGCACGTGCATTCAACGCGAAAGCAGACATGAAAATGGCGTTACCTTAATAAATTGTTTTTATAATGTGTCAATAATTTGGCTCACTAGGGGTTATTTACTGGCATTTTGACCCGTATTGACTTGGCACTGATTATGCTTATCAACTGTATCTAAGTTCAAAACCGGTATTACCCATGATTAAAAATAGATTTACTTTAATTGCGCTGGGCTTGGCACTAGTTACGCCATGCCGTGCGGAAGACAAATTCCAGTCGCTGGATTCTATTTACGGGTTCGTAAAGGAAACTATTGAGCAAAGCGTGAAAACCTCTGCCGAATACGAGGTCAGCGTACTGCCATTGGACGATCAATTAAAACTACCTGAATGCACTAGGCCGTTAGAAGTGTTTAAGGCAACTGATTTAATAAAAGCAGGCAGGGCGACAATAGGCGTACGCTGCAATGCCGACAAAAAGTGGTCAATTTTCGCTTCCGCCGTCATCAAGGTTTATGAACATGTCGTAATTTTGACGCAAGCGGTACAACGGGGCGAAATTATTACCGCACAACACCTCGCCATCGAAAAGCGGGACGTATCCAAATGCAGGGGCGATTTTATTGTCCAAACCGAACAAGTCGAAAACAAACAAGCGGCGCGTAACCTGCCAGCAGGTTTCATCCTGGGAGCAAGGAGCTTTGTTGAGCCCCCGATGGTCAAGCGCAAAGACAAGATTACTATCAGCAGCGCACAACCCGGCTTTGCTATCCAAATGAGCGGAATTGCGATGATGGATGGCGTAAAGGGCCAACTCATTAAGGTCAAAAACGAAAATTCAGGGCGTATCGTAGGCGCCACAGTCATTGAACCTGGCCTGGTATTGGTCAAATAAACCCTATCCCATGGTTGACCCAGGATTAGACAACTTCGTGCGGCAGGGCTATGCTTAAAGATACGCATGCTTTATTCCCACAGCGTGCGGTTTTTTCAAAGAGAGCAGGAATGATGCTTGGTCGAAGTTGCCTTGGATTAAAAGTTAACCGGGCAAAATCTTTCATTATTAATGCGACAGAACTCTAGTTTTTTCAAGAAAAAAGACACAAGCAAATTTCTTTAACTATAATTCAAAAAAAACGAAACTGGTTCAACTCGTTAGGTCGAGTTAGCAATAAAATTCAACAACGGAGAAAATAATGGCAAGCATTCTTGCAGTTGACGACTCAGCTTCAATGAGAAAAATGGTTACCTTTACGCTAAAGGGCGCAGGGTATGAAGTTGAAGAAGCGGTAGATGGGGTTGACGCTCTGGCTAAAGCCCAGGCCAAACGGTTCGACTGCATTGTCACCGATGTCAATATGCCCAATAAAGACGGCATCACCTTAATCAGGGAGTTACGCTCCTTGCCTGATTACAAATACATTCCGATGCTAATGCTGACCACTGAATCCAGTGCTGAAAAAAAACAAGCCGGCAAAGCAGCGGGAGCAACAGGTTGGATCGTCAAACCTTTCGATCCAGACCAATTGTTAAAGACCTTAAACAAAGTGCTTGGTTAACAACGCCGTCTTGCTCCATTAATTTCAGCGCCACTCAGGAAAGTTTATGTCTATTGATATGTCACAATTCCATCAAGTCTTTTTTGAAGAATGCTTCGAAGGCTTGGAATCGATGGAATCAGGGCTGTTAAACCTTGATACCGGAGCTATTGATTCGGAAGTAATCAATACCATCTTTAGGGGGGCGCATTCCATTAAAGGCGGCAGTGGCACGTTTGGTTTTACCGACGTAGCCGACTTTACCCATATCATGGAAACACTGCTGGACGAAATGCGGGATGGCCGCAGGCAAGTGACACAACCCGCGATAGATGTTTTGCTGGGCTCTGTAGACTGCCTGCGAACCATGCTTACTTCGATACAAGCCGAAGAAAGCGTAGATAGCGCAGCAGTAGAAAAATATAAAACGGCATTGGAAATTGAGCTGACCGGTTCCGCAAGCGAACCGTCAACAACAACTCCCACGGCGGCAACCCAACCTGCACATGACAACGCAGAAACGGTTGTGGTCGTTGCCGATGAGGACATGGTGGAAGAAAAAGGTTGGAAAATCGGATTTTGCCCCTACCTGGATTTGCTCAAGACCGGCAATGATCCAGTCAGGATGTTCCGGGAGTTGGCGGAATTGGGGGAATACAGTGTTTCGGTAAATACAAATGACATTCCCCCGTTTTCTAAGCTGGATCCTGAAGAATGCAACCTATCTTGGGCATTAGAGGTTATCGGGGATATTCCAGAAAGCGAGATCAGGGAAATTTTTAACTGGGTTGAAGGGGACTGCGAACTGGACATCCAGTCGTTCACCAAAAAAACCGCTAAACCCGCCTCTGAAGCAAAAATAACCGAACCGGAAGCGCCGCCGCCAGTCCAGGAAATCGAACAACCTAAGCCTGCGCCCATAGCGGCTAAAGCGGTGGACAGCCCTTCAGCCCCTAAACCTCAAGCGGCGCAAGCGGATAATGACCCATCTAAAGCGTCCGCCAAATCAGCCGCTTCGAATTCCATCCGAGTAGACACCACTAAAATTGACACCTTAATCAATATGGTGGGCGAGGTGGTCATCACGCAATCCATGCTGAGCCTGATCGGCGAAAATTTCACTATGGACAAGCTGGCCCAACTCAAACGGGGGCTTGCCCAACTTGAACGCCATATCCGTGACATGCAGCAAAGTGTCATGAACATCCGCATGGTGCCGATTAGCTTTGTGTTTAGCCGTTTCCCACGCTTGGTGCATGACATCAGCACCAAGCTGGGCAAGAAAATTGAACTGAAACTGGTCGGCGAAAGCACCGAAGTCGACAAGGCCGTCGTCGAGTTAATCAGCGACCCCTTAGTGCATTTGATAAGGAACAGCCTGGATCACGGCATAGAAATGCCCGCTGAAAGGATTGCGGCAGGCAAGCCGGAAACCGGCACCATAGAACTGAACGCCTATCATCGCGGCGGTCACATCGTCATTGAAATCATAGACAACGGCAGGGGCCTTAATAAGGCAAAATTGATAGCCAAAGCCGTTGAAAAAGGCCTACTCGACGAAAATGCCGTCCTGGGCGATAAGCAAGCGTTTGAACTGATTTTTATGCCGGGGTTTTCTACGGCGGAGAGCATTACCGATATTTCCGGCCGTGGTGTCGGCATGGATGTCGTCAGAAGGAATATCCAGTCTTTAGGCGGCAATATCGAAATTATTTCCGAACTGGGAAAGGGCACCACCATTTCGATTCACCTACCTTTGACGCTGGCAATTATTGATGGGCAGTCTGTCGCCGTCGGTGACGAAATCTACATAGTGCCTTTAGTTTCGATTAAAGAGTCAATTAACATCACCGAAAGCATGCTCAATAAAATAGCGGGCAAGGGTGAAACTTACCGTTTACGAAACCTTTATATACCCATCATTAGAATGCACGAGATTTTTAATGTGCAGCCAACAGATAAGGCAAACACGGGTGAAGGCGTTATTGTTGTTGTCGAAAGGCAGGGCGTATTGTGCGGATTGTTTGTTGATGAATTATTAGGGCCGCAACAAGTGGTGGTTAAATCATTGGAAACGAATTACCGCAGGGTGCAAGGCGTTTCAGGCGCAACCATTCTGGGCGATGGCTCGGTTGCGTTGATCCTTGATATACCTGGGCTAGTCCGGTATTCAAACCGATAGTCACCAGAATATGCATCCCGGCTCAGGAAAATAGATATGTCAGAAGAACTTAAAACCAAAGGCGATAATCAGAATCGCCACAACAAAGAGCAGGTTAATGGAGTCCAGTACCTAAGCTTTACGTTGGCGAATGAAGAATACGGGGTCGATATACTCCGTGTCCAAGAGATCCGCAGTTGGGAACCGGTATCCAGGATTCCTAATGTGCCGCATTACGAGAAGGGGGTCGTTAATTTACGCGGTTCCATCGTCCCGATAATTGATTTGCGGGAAAAGCTCGGCATCAAATTTACCGAATATACCCCATTGACGGTCGTGGTTGTGTTACAGACCAGCGATGAAAAAAAGACCCGGACGATGGGCGTAGTCGTTGATTCCGTCTCCGATGTCATCACGCTCGATAAAACTAAAATTCAGGACGCCCCTGATTTTGGTGCGAAAATCAGCAACGAGTTTATCAACGGACTGGTGTCGCTGAATGACCGTATGGTTATACTCCTGGATGTCGATAAACTGCTTAAATTGGAAGAGACTGAAGAACAGGACGCAGGCGACAACTAAGCCAAAGCAGGTCTAACCCTGTTGTCGTCCACTATATTGGAAGGTATGAGATTATGGCAGCGAGAAAAAAGAAGAACACAGACAATCATGAGAATTTAGAGGCCAACAACAGCGAGACCGATATGAATACAAATGCAGATTTGCCGGAAGACCCCGTTTCGGAAGAGGTAGCAGACACTGTCGTTGCCGAACCGTCTATAAACTTGGATTCCAATTTATCTATCCAGAATGTCGCTAAGCTGCATGAAAAGATCAAGAAATGTTACGCTGCATTTGACACCCTTGAAATCAATGCGTCCGGTGTGTCCTCCATAGACACGGCGACCTTACAATTATTGGTCGCCTTAAAAAAAGATGCTGTCAAACAGCAAAAAGAAGTCATTTTTACCGTGCCATCCCCACGATTTATTGAATCCGCAGGATTATTAGGCTTGCTGGAAATACTCGATGTTGACCCTTAGGTTGAAAGTTTAGGTTCAATAGCAACTTTAAGACATTACTGATAGCTTTACTATCCCGATTCCGTACGGCGGCAACCGATGGTTTCTATTGGTATCCATAATCTTTACATTAACTATTAACGGTTTTTTGAATTGGCACTACGCCACTTACAGGAAAAATAACTCATAATGATTAAAAAAATCAAAATCGAGAGGCCGTCAATAATCGGATTTGAACATGTCAATCGCTATTGGGATCGCGAGCGTGAAATTATCGCCGCCAAAATCCTGCCCGGAGAATACTATGTCACACGGGAAGATGAAGTGGTCACAACCGTATTGGGGTCTTGCGTATCCGCCTGCATCAGGGACAGGGAATCAGGCATAGGGGGCATGAACCATTTCATGCTGCCGCAAACCAGCACTGGCAAAAGCAGCGATGAAATCGTTGGCATCGCCACCCGTTACGGCAATTTTGCGATGGAACATTTAATCAATACCATTTTGAGCAATGGCGGCAAACGGAAAAATCTGGAAGTGAAAGTGTTTGGTGGCGGCAAAATCATCCCGACATTGACCGATGTCGGGATAAAGAACATCACCTTTGTCTTGGACTATCTCGTCCAAGAAGGCTTAAAGCCATTGGCCCAGGATCTGGGCGACATTTACCCTAGGAAAGTCGTTTACTACCCCAAAACGGGTAAAGTCAACATGAAAAAAATCCAAGATTTGCATAACGATACCATTATCCAACGTGAGCGGCAGTATATTAACAACCTTAAAGCTGTCCCTGTCGCAGGCGATGTTGAGCTTTTTTGAGCCCCATAGAAAACGAGTGATCAATGAAAAAAGTACGTGTTTTAATTATCGATGATTCGCATGTGATTAGGGATGTGTTGACGGAAATCCTCAATTCCTCGCCAGGCATCGAAGTTGTCGGTACGGCGGAAGACCCTCTCATAGCCAGGGAAATGATTAAGCAGTTGAATCCGGATGTATTGACTTTAGATATAGAAATGCCACGCATGGATGGCATCACTTTTTTACGTAACTTGATGCGGTTAAGGCCTATGCCGGTGGTGATGATTTCAGCCTTGACGGAAAGCAACGCGGAAGTCACCTTGACGGCACTGGAGTTGGGGGCTGTAGACTTTATTGCCAAACCGTCAGGCGACACTGAAGAAGGCATGAATGACTATGCCGAAGAAATTATTGCGAAAGTGATAACGGCATCAAAAGCCAATTTTAAAAAAGCGGAGTGAACACAATAATTTATTTTTTATACATAGCATTTTAAAATAAATAAGAATAAGCTGAATATTGACCATTCAAAGAGAAACGCATGAATAAGATACGGGTATTAATCATTGATGACTCAATGCTAATCAGGAAAATCCTGACTGAAATATTAAATTCGTCACCTGATATTGAAGTGGTGGGAGCGGCGGAAGATCCGCTTATCGCCAGGGAGATGATCAAACAGTTGAACCCGGATGTCTTGACCTTGGATATCGAAATGCCAAAAATGGACGGCATCACATTCCTGAGGAACTTGATGCGCTTACGGCCAACCCCGGTGGTAATGATTTCAACGCTAACAGAAAAAGGCGCAGGCATAACCCTGGAAGCCCTTACATTAGGTGCGGTGGATTTTATCGCCAAGCCTAAGGTTGATGTCGTCAGCACGCTCAATAGCTATGCCGATGAAATTATCAGCAAAGTGAAAATGGCTGCACGCGCCAATCTTAGCAACAGCAATAGGGCTTTAAAGACCAGGGAACCGGACAAAATTATTGAACCTGCGAATAAACGTCCCGGCAGCGACAAAACGATTATTGCATTGGGGGCTTCCACAGGCGGCACGGAAGCGATTAAGGTCGTCGTCAGGGGATTGCCCGCCAACACGCCCGGCATCGTGATCACCCAACATCTGCCAGCCGCTTTCAGCGAGTCGTTTGTCAAACATATTGACCTAGCTTCCAAAATGACAGCACTCATCCCCAAACACGGTCAAGCCGTGGAAAGCGGCCATATTTACTTGGCACCAGGGGACAGGCACATGGAAGTGGTCAAGGAAGGGTCCAGGTACGTTATTAAATTGTTGGATACTGAGCCGGTTAACCGTCATAAACCGGCGGTTGACGTGATGTTTCGATCAGTGGCGCAATGTGCCGGGAGCAACGCCATAGCCGTATTATTGACGGGTATGGGCGCGGACGGCGCAGCAGGCATGAAAGAAATGCACGATGCCGGTGCCAAAACAGTGATACAGGATGAACCGACCAGTGTTGTTTGGGGTATGCCTGGATCCGCATATAAGTTGGGTTGTGTGGATTATATGTTACCGTTGGAAGAGGTGGCGCATAAAATTGTCTCTTTAGTTTAACAAAGCACCCTGCTGTTACTGCCATCTTTATTAAATATAGGGAATGGGAAACGGCTGCTAGGATGCAAACTTAGGAAAGCCCTATAAGCACGAAGCTGGCAATGAATAATACTCAAACCAAAAACCAATTTATTGCAGTGGCTACAATTACTTCCGAATTAAGTGCGGTTGTAGTCATCGCCAAAGAAATTTCATTGGCCGCAGCCAATGCCAAGGCCATCGCTTTTAGGGCAGGGGATAAAGCCAAGGGCTTTCAGCCGATTACTGACTTTATTGGTGACTTGGCTAAGGAAACGATCGAGAGAGTAGCTGCCATTAACGAATTGGCAATCGTCTTGTACAAAGTGACGGTAAATGAATTTCGAGTGGCTGTTTCTTATAATAAATTCGACGAAGTGACAAAAATATCGCGGTCTGCAATGTATGCCGATTCCATGCAGAAGCCGTTGGACAAGACAAAAATCATCATGCAGGATTACAATCGACAATTTAAACGCGATGTCACCTTGCTTTTGGGCCAGTTGGAAGCGGTGATGCACCATGCCCAGACCGCACGGGTTATTGCCACCTATTCCAGGATCGAGGCATCCCAAGCGGGCGAATATTTGCAAAGCTTACAAGCTGTCGCCGAAAGCGTCGACAAGGCCGCGTATACCATTCATGAAAACGTGCAAAGCTGCATCATGGCGTTAGCCCCTTTCTCGAAATAGCTTTCATAAAACGCATGGCATCGACCTATTATCTGAACCGTTTTTCCATTTTGTACACCGGAGGCGTTGTAGCGCCGACCCCCAAAAAACCACCAATAATGTGCAAAAGCAATGCTATTTGCCAAGGGTATGCTTACTTGCGATGAAATCAACCAAAATATATGAAGGTTCGCACCTCTGGATCATGTTCGGCAGGGATGAAAATAAGCCCGATAACATAATCGATTCCAACCAATACATGGTGCGTACAAAAAGCCACTGCCTACTCCTTGATCCTGGTGGCGCCGAAATGTTCGCCGCAATGATGGCTGCAGTATTGCACTATGCCCCCGTTGAGCAAATCACTGATTTGTTCGCCTCACACCAGGACCCTGATGTCATTTCGTCCCTGGGTCTTTGGGACCAGGCCTTGACAAATGCCAAGCTTTATGCCCCCGCTATTTGGGAGGGTTATTTGCGGCATTTTGGCTGTGAATCGATAAAGTACATGCCGATTCCCGATAAAGGCGGAACCATCAAATTGGATTCTGTAGAATTGCAACTTATTCCGGCTCATTACCTGCATTCTTCGGGTAACTTTCATGTTTATGATCCGCAAGCAAAAATCCTGATGTCCGGCGATATTGGCGCCGCCTTAGACGCTGCCGGGTCGCCGATGTTTGTCGATAACTTCGATGCCCATACGGAAAAAATGCGTTATTTTCATCAGCGTTGGATGCCATCTAACCAAGCAAAAAATGACTGGATTGGGCGGGTCAGGAAACTGGATATTAATATTTTGGCACCGCAACACGGGCGAATGTTCAGGGGCGATGATGTGAAACGCTTTTTAGACTGGTTTGAGAACCTACAGGTCGGAATTGTCGTTTAACGGGGCTGTTGATTGGCAATGGCATGTAAGGCTTGACATAAAATAGACAGACGAATGATAAATCGGAATCAAACCACGACTGGGCGTGACTCTTAAACAAGGCCGTCGTATGGTTGTTTTTTGTTTATAGGTAAGGCTGGATTGTATAAAATGCAATAAATTGCTGTTTTCTTAAATCATCCATTGGTGGGCTATGGTTCGTTCTGATTCAAAAAATCCTGACCTTGACTGGAGTCAAGTTCGGGAAACTGTCAAGTTGCTGAACTTATCGGCAGCACAGGTTGATGCATTGATGCAGGAAAGCGAGCTGTCGGTGAACACGCTGACCGAATCGTTTACTAATATAGCCGAAAGTATGCAACTGATTCACGACCACCTTTTGGCGCTTGATACGAGCGACACTAAGGACGAAGTGCTGGATTGCTGTGCGGACACCCATGCCAAATTCCAGAAGGCTATCATTGCCTTCCAGTTCTACGATCGGATGCAGCAATGCCTACAGCACGTCACGTCAAATTTAAGGAACTTATCGGCGCTCGTTGAAAATCCAGACCGCCTTTATAACCCCAAAGAATGGCTGGATTTCCAGAGCCAGATCCGTTCAAGATACACGATGGAATCTGAAAAGCTGATGTTTGATGCCATCTTACAAGGCAAGTCCATCGAAGATGCGATTGCCATGAGAGACGCGCATGAAACCATCGAATCCAACGATATCGAATTATTCTAGCGCTTTTGGGGAGGGGCGGGTTTGCTACCGTGGTTTAGTACCATACAACCGAATCAATAAGGCCACTTAAAACCATCTGAAATAAGCCAGTAAAAATTATCCCAAAAGACCAACCAGATTTATACGAAAAGGCCACCTATTATTATCCGAACAGCCATTCAAATTTTCATTCTTTGTCAATAATGAATTGGCTAATACGACCCAAAGTCGTCGTCTAAACTTCGAGTCGAATGAGTCAGCTATGAAAGCCTTACCAGACGTACATTAAGGATCAGTATGGATTGACTCTACTACCAGTAGGCGGCAATAATGACATCGAACTCTTGGAGGAGGCAATATTGAACGCAGCGCATTACACTTCCCAAAGCAATCCGCTGGCTTCACCGCAACGCGAGACAGTTGGTGCAAAGACATTCGAAAAGTACGAGTACCAGTACCATTGGGCGCTATGCCGGATTCTTGGTGCTCATGAACTTTCGAATGACTATGTGGTGTTTATTGAACTTCACGAAGATGTCGTCTTGGCAACCTCGTCTGACGTAACCCTCGCCGAATTCGAGTTCAACCAAGTAAAGAACGTCAGCGAGTCGCCTTGGAATTCGAAGAAACTGACTTTAAGGCCGAAGGGAAGCGCAAAAAAAGAAAAGAATTCGATCCTTGGGAAAATGCTGCTGGGTGTTCGCAACAAGCCGTTTATTGATAAACTCAACGCAATAAATCTTGTCGCCACATGTGGATTCAACCTACCGCCTAAAACAGAAGGTTTAAAGCTTTCAATAATTTCCATTGGTGAAATCCACGATGAATGTATAAATGATATTCAATCAGCAATCGACAAAGAGATTGGGCTCTACCCACTGCCAAAGACATTAAGATTCATCGTCCCAGACTTGCCCAGCACAGGGTTTCAGGATGCCGCCATTGGACGCATATCAAAACTCGTCGAACTCTCAGCGCCGGGAGCAAAGTGCAGCGCACAATCCATTTATCGGGTTCTGATAGATGATCTCCATCGCAAGGGGAGTGTGGCGTTTGATTATACCCAGTGGAGCAACCTTGTGAAAAATAAGGGAATGACATATAAAGATGTGGAGCAGGTAATTTCTGCCTATACGGAAAACAAGGGTATCGACAGCTTCAGTTCTGATTTCAACAGTATTACTGAAGAAATGGGTCTGAAGTTCAATAAGAAAGTTGGCCTAAGGAGAGCGTTTGAGCGATACCACAATGCAGTTCGCCTGGAGCGCTCACTAATCGCCATCGACCACCAGCAAGCAGTAAAAATGGCTGTTGAGAATAATTTTTCCGTGTTTCATGAACACGGTGCTGTATCCCTGATTGAGACGGCACTGGAAGCGCTACCTGAAAACATGAAGAAAAACTTCATTGACTTGGAATCAGCACAAGCCGCAATTATTTACGAGTTAATTTCCAAGTGCCATGAAAAATAAATCAACTATTGATCAATACAAACTGCTAATAAGAAATCTAAGGACCAAGCAGCATGCCAAACTTAGTATTCAAACGTCTAACGATAGCGTCCGATACACTAAAGTCGGCAAATCAATACAACTTCAAACCACGATTCAATTTAATAACAGGGAACGACAATAGTATTGGTAAGTCGACACTTGCTAAACTATTGTTCTGGACTCTAGGCGGCGACCCTAGCCTTGATTTTACTTGGCAGTCTTTCAATATTCGTACCTTAGTTGATTTCAGCATCGGAAATGCTGTATACCAAGTTGGCAGGTATGGCAATATGATGTTTCTCAGACGCCCTGATGGTGACTGGGAAAGATTTCAAAAAATAACTGGGGAATATTCCAGGGCTTTTGCTGAAATTGCAGAATTTGGTGCGCTATTACCAAACAGAAAAGACGTCACCAAATTAGAAACCCCGCCTCCTGCCTACTATTTTCTTCCTTTTTACGTAGATCAGCAGCGTAGTTGGTCGCAGGCCTGGAACAGTTTCCCCAATCTTGAACAATACGCAAGATGGCAGAAAACCATTATTCGGTACCACACCGGTTATCTGCTGCCTGAGTTCTTTTCTATCGAGGAAAAGATTGCTCAAAGCACCCTTGAGAAAAAAACTGCAGAGGCTGAGGTTAAGAAGATTGAAACTGCCATCGAGGTAGTCAAAGCTTATATTCCGACGAACGAGAAAACTGTCGCACTAACAAGCAGCGAGTTTGATGTGCTCTCTGCTGAAGTCAATATCGACATATCGAAGCTACAATCTAAGCAAGAAGAACTGTTGAGGACGATCGCTGAAATTCAAACTGAGCGGATCTATCTCCAGGGACAACTTGATCTTGCAAAACTAGCCTCTGCCGAACTCGAAAAGGACTACTCATTCTCAGTGGAGTGCGTAGTCGGTGAAATACTTGTTTGTCCTCTGTGCGGGACGGTTCACGACAACTCCTCTCCTAACAGAGCCTCTATCCTTGCCGACAAGGATGAGGCAGACAATCAAGTGCAAATGCTCTCAACGAAGACATCCGGGCTAGAAAAGAAATATATCCAGAGCCAGGAGCGCTTGACAGCGATACGCTCTGAAATTGACACCATCAACAGCAAATACAAGCGGGATGAAATTTCCTCCGAAGTAGAGGCAGAACCCAAAAATGATACGCTCTCATTTTTGGATGGTCTTGCATCCCGCTCTGTTCAAAAGCATGTGCAACGGACAATGGAGACTAAGACGGCTCTTATTCGCAATATCAACCGTACAAATAGTGCGTTGAGAGACGATCAAAAAAAGTTACTGACCAAAAAAGAGCGAGAAGACATGGACGCTGCCTTCAAGGACAATTTGGCAAAATATATCAATGACTTGAAAGCGAAAGGGGTAAATCTATCGCCCATTGAGTCATCGCTAGATTACAAAAAACTTTATGGCAGTGGTGGAGCTGCTGAAAGCACACGGGGCATATTGGCTTATTACATGGCAGTTCTTCTCCAAATTCATGCTGCAAAGAACGAAGTTTTTTCAGCTGTGATAATCGATACGCCAAATCAGCAGGAACAAGCAGACTTTAACTACGAAAAAATTCTTCAATTTCTCATGAATACAATACCTTCCGACTCTCAGCTTATTTTGTGCGCGATGAACCGAAAGGAAATTGATGCTTACAAAAAGTTAGCATTCGTAATTGAATTGGATACCGAAAAGATTCTGGATCTAACGAAATACAACGAGTTCAGGCCAATACTTAACTTTGATGACTCAGTCTGACCAGAGGGCATAAGAAGAGTTTCCTGGCCTCTGTTGATTGATTTCCGAATGCTGCAATCAATTAATACCTGCTGGAGTGGTAATATGAGAAAGCACCTGCTCGACTTCATTACCTCGGTATACGTCCGGTAACGCTTTCCAACGGCAGTTGGCTGAGTAATCACCGAACGGCGGCCCTTGGCCGATTTTGACTAAAACCGCTTAAAAATCTCGACTGGCTGCTTTGGATAATTTTAGGTGGTTTTTTCAAAAACTTTAACCGACTTTTTGGGGGTATTATCAATGGCTCTTTTTAATGATAATACGCACTTGGGCGGCTTTGTTACCGTGGTTTAGAGCCATGCAACCGGATCAATAAGGCCGCTTCATCTTGGCTTAAGCCTGAATTCTGCATCAACTCACTCACGCTCGCTCCGCTACGAACTTTTTGTATGGCGGAACTATAAGGGTGATTGGATGCTTCACTTTGCTGAAAATCATTCATTTTTGCGGATAAGACCCTAAGCTGCCCGTCAACGGCAGCCATGCGGTCGTCCATTGTCAGCGAGGCGGCAAATAGTTCGCGAAGGTCGTTATTATGGCCGTGCACAATCTCCGTGAGATCCTCGTGATCGCGTTTGAGTTTTTGATGCTTGCGCACCAAACAAACAAACGCCACAACCATAATGCAAACCACAACTGCGATGATTGCAACGATAATAGTCATGGATAAGGGACTAAGCATTACATAACCTTTCAGGGTTTACTATCAGGAGAATGATCGACATGGGTCGTCGGCTCCAAATTTAATAATTTTGCGCGTTCTTCGTCGTTTGCGCCATAACGGGAAAAAGCCTGCGACATCAAAACCAAGGTAACGCGCCTGTTTTTAAAGCGGCCTTCTTCAGTCGTGTTGTCGCCAATGGGATGGAACTCACCGTAACCCACCGCAGACAAGCGTATTGGATTAATACCCTCCTTGATCAGTTCCTGAACAACGCTGGTCGCCCTAGCGGACGACAACTCCCAGTTAGACGGAAATATCAGCGTGCCTATAGGGATATTGTCCGTATGGCCTTCAACATTAATCGCATTGGGGAGCGTATTGACCACTTCGGCAATCTTTTTTAGTGCGGGCGGGGCTTTAGGGGACAATGCGGCCTCGCCGCTTAAGAATAACAGTTCGCTATTCATTTCCAGTTCTATCCAGTAATCATTGCGTTTGACAGAAACCAGTTTATCATCAATAAAAGCCTCCAGTGCGGTTTCTAACTGATCGGACACTTGGTTCAATTGCCTTCTCTCTTTCAATAATTCTTCACTCAACTCCCTGGTTTTTTCAATTTCCGCCGTCGTCTGCTTATCGAATTTCATGGATTCAAAAGGCACGTCAAGGATGTCGAGCAGGGTTGACTGGTCAATATTGGCGGATGGCTCAAGCTGAACGGTGTCAGGGGGTAAAGCGGCTTTGTCCACTGCCTGTTTATCTTCTGCTGCCGTCCCTGCCTGATGATCCCATGCAACGGATTCAAAAGGCGGAGCAAGAATAACGGACGGAGTTAGCTGGTCGAGCTTAGGGGACAGGTCAATCAAAGGCGGGGAAGATGCTTGCCCATTTAAAATAGCCGCAGTTGATACCCATTTTTCCGTAGGCCCTACCTCCGCCTGTTTGGTTAATTCGAGTGATTCAAAAGGTAGGTTAAGAATGTCTAAAAAAGCGGCTTGGGCAATGTCATAAGAGGTAGTGTCAACTTGGCTATTTTTGACCTGGGCAGGGTGAATTATTTTTTCCGCTTTCGGTTTTTCTTTGTTTGAAAAAGCGGTGCCTAACGATTCGCTCAGGTTTTTGTACTTGCCTTGGTTGACCGATGAAATTGAATACATGACGACAAAAAACGCAAACAACAGGGTTATAAAGTCAGCATAGGATATTATCCAACGGTCATGGTTATTGGTATCGACCATGACTTTTCTTCTCTGCCTTATATGCCTCGCCATCGCTTATTTCGTTTTGTTTTTTTGTAGGTAGCTTTTCAATTTTAACTCGATGTTTTTTGGGTTTTCATTTCTGGCGATGGCGGCAATACCTAAAACGACCATTTCTTTGGCTTGGTTAGAGGCAAAAATATGGGCTTTTAATTTATTGGCGATGGGCAAAAAAAATAGGTTGGCAGAAGCCACTCCGTAGATGGTTGCCACAAACGCCGTGGCGATGCCTTTTCCTAGAAGGCCTGGATCGCTTAGGTTTTCCATGACATGGATCAAGCCCATAACGGCACCGAGAATACCGACGGTAGGGGCATACCCGCCCATTGCCTCGAATAATCGGGCCGCTTGGTAATCCCTGTTCTCCTGAATATTTATGTCCAGTTCCATGATGTCGATTATGATGTCCGCTTCGTTACCATCGACCAAAAGCTGCAACCCTTTCTTTACAAAGGGGTCTTTTTCCCTGTCGATCAGGTTCTCTAGCCCTAATAAGCCTTTCCTGCGAGCATGAAGGCTCCAATTGACGATTTGCGTAATTTGTGCCTCAAGATTAAATTTTAGCGGCTTAAATACCCATAAAGACATTTCTAGGCTTCTGACAAAGGTCATTGGCGGATATTGCAATAATGTTGCCCCCAATGTCCCCCCCAACACAATAATAAACGCAGGCCCGTTAAGCAATGAGCCAATATCGCCACCGTCCAACAGGTTTCCAACCAAGAGGGCACCGACACTCAACAGAATGCCTGAGATGCTTAAAATATCCATTAATCGTGCGCCATTTTAGGGTAGAACACAAAGTATTGGGTCTTTAAATTTTATTTAGCGTCCACCCATGCGGATAACCTAGACCGTAACCGCAACACCGCCTGGGTGCAGATTTGGCTTACCCTGGATTCTGTTAAATTCAAGACCTCACCAATTTCCCGTAAATTCAGTTCATCGTCGTAATAAAGCGAGACGACCAGACGTTCACGCTCAGGCAACTTGGCGATAGCCTGTGCCAATGCTTGTTGAAAACCGTTGCGCATTAAGCCGTCTAACGGCCCTTCTTCGGCTGGGGAGAATTCATCATAATCGTCATGATCCCCGTTTTCAGTCAAGTCCTCAATGCTAAACACGCGGCAACTGGCCGAGTCTTGCAGGATCTCATTATACTCGTTGATGGGTATCCCCAAATAGTCAGCGATGTCGGCATCTCGCGCTTCTGCCCCGGTCTTGTTTTCGATTGCCCGTATGGCCTCGGAAACCATCCTGGATTTTTTATGCACCGAGCGAGGTGTCCAGTCGGAGCGACGAACTTCATCCAACATAGCCCCCCTAATACGAATACCCGCGTACGTTTCAAAACTGGCCCCTTGCGACGCATCGAAATGTTTGATGGCTTCCAGTAAGCCCAGCATCCCGGCCTGGATCAAATCGTCAACCTGGACGGAAGGAGGCAATCGATTGGATAAGTGATAGGCAATGCGCTTAACCAAAGGTGCGTTCTGCACCACGAATTCATCAGTGCTACCTGCTTGTACTGAGGTATACATTGCAACGGCGTTCATGCGACATCCTTCTGTGAATCGAAACGGATCATTTTTTCAACAAAAAACTCAATAAAGCTGCCTGTTTGGGCTTTTACTGGCCAACTATTAATTTTCCCGGCAATTTCTTTGATGGCAACGGTTGCCTTACTGTCCGGGAACGAGACAACGACCGGTGATTGTTTTTGGACAGCCTTGCCCAAATTAGGGTCGTGGGGCACTGCGCCTATATAACGCAAGGTGACATCCAAATAATGGTCCGTCACCTTGGTCAGCTTTTGGAACAGGGCTTGGCCTTGCTGGACAGTTTTGACCATATTGGTGATGACGTGAAAGTTGGACAGCTTATAATCCCTGTTCAACAACTTGATAAAGGCATAAGCGTCGGTCAGGGATGTCGGCTCATCGCAAACAACCACAATAATTTCTTGGCAGGCCCTGGTAAAGTTCACCACGCCCGCCGATATGCCGGCGGCCGTGTCCACAATCAACACATCCAGGTCTTGGTCAAGCTCACTAAAAGCATGGATCATCGCGGCCTGTTCGGTCACGGACAGTTCGGCCATTTTCTGGATTCCCGATGCGCCCGGAATGACCTTCAAGCCAAACGGCCCTTCCTGTATGATTTCAGACAAAGTCTTTTCGCCGGTCAACACATGCGAAAGATTAAACTTGGGGTAAATGCCCAACAAAATATCGACATTCGCCAAGCCCATGTCGGCATCCAGTATAGCCACCCTACGCCCCGCTTGAGCCAGCGCTATACCGAGATTGACCGATAAGTTGGACTTGCCGGCGCCACCTTTACCGCTGGTTATTGCGATGACTTTCACGGGATTTATTTTGCTCATCTTTCTTATTCCGGCTGCTTGGTCAAATTGTCTAGGCATACGCTTGTGCCGCCCATGGTTCTTGATCCACATTTTCATCAAGTTCCGCTTCTGCGTTCATTTCAGCCACACATTGCCCAACCAAGGTACGGGCATCCGCATTATGGAAATCTTCGGGCACTTGCTGACCATCTGTGATAAAAGATAAAGGCAGGTTGTGTTCGATGATCGACGAGATGGCTGAACCAATCATGACCGCTTCATCAAGTTTAGTCAAAATACACGCTTGTGGGTCAAATACTGCAAATGCCTTGATAATCGCATTCATTGCCTTGTATTCCGTCGCGGCGGACATCACCAAGTAAGAGCGGATAGCCAAGCCATTTTGTTGCAAGGTATTGATTTGCTCAATCAACTTCATATCGCGTTGCCCCATACCTGCCGTATCTATCAAGACCAGGCGTTTATTGGCAAAACTGTTGATGTGCTTGCGTAATTCTTCTGCACTGGAAGCGACTCGAACCGGTACATCAAGGATACGCCCGTAAGTATTCAACTGGTCATGGGCGCCGATGCGGTAATTGTCCGTGGTAATCAAAGCCACTTGGCTGGCACCGTGCTTCAAAATAAATTGGGCGGCCAATTTGGCAATTGTTGTCGTTTTGCCTACACCCGTTGGCCCAACCAACGCGACGATACCGCCTGTTTCCAGCAATTCATCATCCGCAATTGGTAAGGCTTGTGACAGTAAATCCTGTGCTTTTTCGAAAACCGATTCAATGTCGCTTTGGTCAGGAAAATGATTCGACATCACGGTACCCAGTCTTTTTGAAATGCCCATATTGACTAAGCGCTGGAGCAATTCATTCTTGATAGGTGTAGGCTGTGAACTCGCTTGGCCCACCTGGGTAAACTTGGCATCCATGGCGGCCCTTAAATATTTCAGTTCCTTGCTCATTTCCATCAGCAACTGATCTGACAAACCAACCTCTTTAGTTTGAGGATTCAAGTTTGCGAACGGTTCTTTCTTGACGATTGGCGCCGCCCTGGATATTGCTGGGGCTTCAGGATTTGTGCCTAATTGCACTTTCTCTGCATAACCCACATAAGGCGTGGCATTCCGGTGACCGCCAGGGATGGCGGAAGTGTCGTTATCGGTAGGGAACCGATTCGACCGACCGCCAGGGGAAGCGTCGCTATCGGAAGGGAGTCGTGACCGCATGGATTGTGCGGATGCCAAAGCCATCGCATTTTTCCTTTCATTTTCCAGCTGCAAACGTCTTTTTGCCGCATCGAAATTCGGCAATACAATCTTTTTTTCGCCCGGCTCTGACGCATGTGCAAAATTTTGTCCGGGTAATTTATTGTCTGGATTTTGGCGAGTTGCCTGTTCTGCCGCAGCGCCTGTTTCAGCTTTTCTTTGGCTGTCCAATAATTGGAAACGCTTTTTGGCGGCATCAAAACTAGGCAACGCAAGTTTTTTGGTTGCAGGCTCTGGGGCTTGTTCCTGCAATTTGCTTTGAAGCGTCTGCTCGTCAAAATCCCGTGCGGCAACAATTTCAATGCCACCCTCAACAGCCCGGTTCGACATGATGACTGCATCCGCACCTAACTCTTCTTTCACCATTCGCATGGCTTGGCGTATGTCTGCTGCAAAAAATCGTTTAATTTTCATATTTTAACCTCAGTTTTTAAGTGCGTTGCCCGACCGTTGAAACCACCTTGATCCGCCGATCAGTCGGTATTTCATTGTATGCCAGGACATGTAATCCAGATATTGAGTGACGGACGAATCTAGCTAACCAAGGCCTAATGTAAGAAGAAACCAACAAAACCGCTGTTTGTCCCTCCATTTCCATCTTTTGCGTACTTTCCTGTAATGATTTATGCATTTGCTCTGCTAACCCTGGTTCGATGCCTGCGCCATGTTCGCCTGCCGTCTGCAATGATTTATGCAATAACTGTTCCAACTCGTAATCCAATGTTATTACGGGCAACTCATTTTGTATCCCACTGATTTCATGGACAATTAATCGACCCAACGAAGCACGGACTGCGGCAGTCAAGATGTCAGGATCTTGACTCTTGCTACCATACTCCGCCAAAGTTTCGGCTATGGTACGCATATCACGGATTGGCACGCGTTCTTGCAACAGGTTTTGCAGCACTTTCACCACTAAACCCAAGGGCAAGATTTTCGGGACCAAATCCTCAACCAGCTTGGGTGCGGTTTTGCCCAAATTTTCGAGAATTTTCTGTGCGTCTTCATAACCGAACAACTCATGGGCGTATGCTTGCAGGAGATGGCTAAGATGGGTGGCAACAACGGTTCCGGGATCAACCACGGTATAACCCAAAGTTTGGGCATGGTCTTTCTGGTTAACCTCTATCCAAACCGCATCCAGGCCAAAGGCAGGATCTTTACAGGTTTTGCCAGGCAAACTACCGAAAACCCGCCCAGGGTTAATCGCCATTTCCATTTCCGGCAGAATTTCAGATTCACCCACCGTCACGCCCATCAGCGATATCCGGTAAGCTGTCGGACTTAAGTCAAGGTTATCCCGAATATGCACCGACGGGATCAAAAAACCCAGTTCCTGGGACAGTTTTTTCCGCACCCCTTTGATCCGGGTCATCAATTGCCCGCCCTGGTTCTTGTCCACTAACGGAATAAGCCGATAACCAACTTCCAGACCAACAATATCGACGGGCATCACGTCATCCCAGCCCAGTTCTTTAACCTCCGGCGCAGCACGGGACAATTCCATCGGATGGTCGATGTCCACAAGATCCACTTCTTTCTTGCGCTTGGTGATCCAATAAGCGGAACCACCCAATGCCGAAGCCAACAAGATAAAAACCAAGTTTGGCATGCCCGGTATTATGCCTAACGCACCGATCACGCCTGCCGTAATCATTAGTGCCTTGGGATTGTCGAATAACTGGGCGCTGACCTGTTGCCCGATGTTCTGACCGCTACTACCAACCTTGGTCACCACTAACGCAGAGGCTGTCGCCAACAATAAGGAAGGGATTTGGGCAACTAGGCCGTCACCGATAGTCAATAGCACATAAATCTCGCCCGCCTCGGCAAAACCCAAATTGTGCTGGGTAATACCGATAGCCAAACCGCCGATCATATTGACGAACAGGATGATAATCCCGGCAATCGCATCGCCCCTGATGAATTTGCTCGCACCGTCCATGGAGCCATAAAAATCCGCTTCGGTCGCCACTTCGGCACGCCGTGCGCGTGCTTCATCCTGGGTGATCAAACCGGCATTCAAGTCGGCATCAATCGCCATTTGTTTACCGGGCATGGCATCTAGAGTAAATCGTGCGCCCACTTCTGCGACCCGTCCCGCACCTTTGGTGACGACCATAAAGTTGATGATCGTCAAAATGGCAAAAACCACCAGGCCCACGGCAAAATTTCCGCCAATCACAAAAGCGCCGAAAGCTTCGATAACTTTACCTGCAGCAGAACCGCCGTTATGCCCTTCCAGCAATACGATACGGGTCGAAGCGACATTCAAGGCCAGGCGTAATAAGGTCGCCAGCAGGATAACGGTCGGAAAGGCCGAAAACTCCAATGGCTTTAAGGTGTAAACCACCACTAGCAAGATAATTAACGAGAAGGCGATATTGAAGGTAAACAGCATGTCCAGCAAAAACGCCGGCAACGGCAGCATAATCATTGCCAGTATAATGACAATAACTAAAGGTGCGCCCAGCTCGGCTTTGCCCAGAAATCTTAAGGCGTTTGTCAGTTTGCTAAAATCCATACTTAATCATTAACCCTGTCTAAATTCGTCCGGCACTTTGATATTTCCAGGCGGCAACGGTTCGTCCCAATGGTTTTCCTTGGCGATTTTTAACTGGTAAACATAAGCCAGCACCTGGGCGACCGCCAAATAAAGCCCCTTAGGTATTTCTTTGTTTATTTCTGTCGAATAATACAACGCCCTGGCCAAAGGCGGCGATGCCACCATCGGTATATTGGCACCCGCCGCCAACGAGCGGATTTGGGCAGCGATCAAGTCCAGGCCTTTTGCCACCAGGTGGGGCGCCCCACCTGAGTTCTGTTCATATTTTAAGGCCACGGCGTAATGGCTAGGGTTAGTGATAATGACATCCGCATTTGGCACTTCCGCCATCATGCGGTTCTGTGCCATGCTCATTTGCGCCCTGCGCTGCCGCGCCTTTACTTCAGGACTACCTTCCGATTCTTTTGCCTCGTCCTTGATTTCCTGCAAGGTCATTTTCAGTTTTTTGCTGTAGTCCCATAGCTGGTAAGGGACATCGAACATCACAACCAATATCAGCGAAGCACAAAGTATCAGGTATGACATGCCAATAATATCTAAAGCATGACCGATAGCCTGCCCTAACGGTTCATCTCCCAGCCTGAGCAGATTGTTGAGGTAATGCTTGCCCAATAAAATGGCGATCCCAAAGACCAGCAGGACTTTCAACAATGCCTTGACTAATTCAATCAAGCCATGCGTGGCAAACATCCTGGCAATGCCCGAAAGAGGGTTGAGTTTTGCGAATTTGGGCTCTATGGCTGTCCAACTGAACACCCATCCGCCCAACGCCAACGGTGCAATAATCGCGGCGACAACCATTATTGCAACAAAAGGCGCAATCAACGTGAGCCCATCCATCATGGCTTGTTTGAGATGGATTAACGGGCTGGCAGGGTCAAAAATAACTGCCCGGCTTATTTGAAACTGGCTGCGCATAATATCCAACAGGCCATTAGCCATTTGCCTACCCAAGCTAAGCAACAGGACAGCGCTGGTCATCAGCATGACAAAGGTGTTGAATTCCCTGGAGCGGGGGATCTGGCCTTTTTTCCGGGCGTCTTCAAGACGCTTACTGGTGGGTTCTTCGGTTTTTTCTTGATCTGAATCTTCGGACATAATTTAACCCTTTTGGTGGGCGCAAACTATTGCGTCCTTATAACCGTAGCAACTGCCCGACCAAATCATAGGCATCGGTCAAAATGTTCCCGAATTGGCTCAGCACATCCGGTAATGTCAACCAAATCAGGACAATCCCAAGCATCAATGTGATCGGAAAGCCCACCGAAAAAATATTCAGCTGTGGCGCGGCCCGTGTTGCCACGCCAAAACTGACATTGACCAGCAATAGGCTGACCACAATAGGCATCGTCAGCAAAAAGCCGCCTGCAAACATGCGGCTGCTCCAAGCAATAATAGTCCAAATGTTAGCTTTGGTGAGACCCTCAATACCAATAGGCAGGCTGGTGAAACTGTCCAGCAGCATCTTTATCAATAGTAAGTGTCCATCCAAACTGAGAAAAATCAAGGTGCTGGTAAAGACATAAAACTGCGCCACCACCGGCACTTGCTGACCGTTTTGCGGATCGACCATAGAGGCAAACCCCAAGCCCATACCTAATGCGACACTTTGCCCCGCAAAGAGGACTGCCGAAAACACTAATTGCAAAATAAAGCCGCTCGTCATGCCGATCATGACTTGCGCAATAGTGACCATAAACCCTTGAAAGCTGAACATCTCAACGGCCTGGAAGCTCGGCAATAAGGGCATGACCACCAGGGTGATTGCCACCGAGAGGATCAGCCTGACCTGAGCCGGTACGCCCCGTAGGCTAAACAATGGGATGGTCACAAACATCGAACTGATCCGCATCAGCGGCCAGATAAATGACGCTGTGTGGCCCAGCAATTGCCCTTCGGTAAAATCCACCGCTTATCCGATTAATTGCGGGATTTCCCGGATCAATCCTTGAAAATAATCGAGAAATGTTTGCAACATCCACGGCCCCGCGATCAACAACACTATCCCTATGACAATTAACTTGGGTACGAAAGTCAGCGTCGATTCATTGATCTGGGTAGCTGCCTGGAACACTGCAATAATAAGGCCCACCGCCAACGAGGGCAGTAGCACCGGAGCCGTCAGCTTGATGGCGACGATCATTGCATCCTGGCTAACCCTGTAAATGGTTTCCGGTGTCATGGTGGATATCCATTGTCAACTGACATAAAAACTCGCCGCCAGCATTTCCATGATTAACGACCAACCGTCAGCCAAAACAAACAACATAATCTTAAACGGCAATGACACGATCATCGGCGACAGCATCATCATCCCCATGGACATGAGGACACTGGCGACCACTAGGTCGATAATCAGGAACGGCAGGAAAATCAGGAAACCGATTTGGAAAGCGGTTTTTAATTCGCTGGTGACGAAAGCGGACATCAATAACGAAAACGGCACATCCGCCGCCGACTCCAGTTCGGCATTGCCGGAAATTCGGATAAACATTTCCAAGTCAGATTCCCGCGTTTGTTTCAGCATAAATTGCCTGAACGGCCCCGAAGCCTTTTCCATGGCGGTGGTGACATCAATTTTCTCTTCCAGGTAAGGCTGGACGGCATCGGTGTTCACCTTGTCGAATACCGGCATCATAATAAAAATCGTCAGAAACAACGACAAGCCCAACAATACCTGGTTACTGGGCGCTTGACCTGTACCCAATGCCTGCCGCAGCAAACTTAATACGATGACGATCCGGGTGAACGAAGTCATGGTCAGCAATAAGGCCGGCAATACGGTCAATGCCGTCATTAATGCCAAAATCTGGAGCGTTACGCTATAGGTCTGTCCGCCTTGGGCATTTGTGGTGACCGTTACCGCTTGGATGCCCGCCGCCGCAAAAACCGGTGTTTCAATCCATAGAAAGGCAAAGGTAATCAATAAAAATTGCAGGAAAAGACGACTACGCATCGGGAGAACCGCTTCGGCTGTGTTCAGGACGGGCATTTAGTGCCTGCATCAATCTTTGCGTGAACCCAGTTTCCCCAGTTGTTGACAAAGATTCTTCCCTTAGCAAGCAATCCTCGCCTTCCAAAACGAGCAAGGTTTCAATGCGACCCGGCGTTACGCCCAAGATAAGTTGCTTCTTCCCTACTTGCAGTAAGATGACTTTCTCCCGCATCCCTAAAGACAGCCCGCCGAGCAACCGCATTTTTTGCGTGCCATTGATGGTCAATCCACTCAACTTTCGTACACCCCAGAGACACAGAAAAAAAACACCCAGCACAACCAACAGGCTCATGCCCCATCCGGCAATATCACCAGAAGTGACTTCCCTGGCGGAGGGTTTTGGGATGTCGGTGCCAGGCAAGGCAACCCCCACGGGAAGCCAAAACAACACGAACCAAAAAAGGTTTGTTTTTACAGGCATCAGCCCAGCCTTTTGACCCGTTCCGACACACTGATGACATCAGTCAGGCGAATACCAAATTTTTCATTGATGACCACTACCTCGCCGTGCGCCACCAAAGTACCGTTTACCAAGACATCCAATGGCTCCCCGGCAAACCGGTCAAGTTCGACGACCGAACCTTGGTTTAGCTGCAAAAGATTCCTGATATTAATCTGGGTCCGGCCAATTTCCATGGACAGAGTGACGGGTACATCCAAAATGACATCAAGGTTAAGGTCATCTGCCGGGGTCGCATAGAAATCGTCGACTTCTTCCTGCTTATCCACTTGTTGGAACACAGCCGCCTTAATTTCTTCATCATTTTCAATTTCTTCTTCACTCATCTTTCTTCACGCTAATATTGTTCAAGACTAAATCGCTACAGTTTTATCTCAGTTTTACCCTATCAATAACTTGCATGGCATAATAGCCCTCGGATACGCAGGCCTTGCCCGAGTAAATTGGAACCCCTGATGCCTTAAGCAGCATCGTTTTCGGCATATCAATGGGAATAACGTCGCCCTTCTTAAAACGGAGCACGTCGCCGATGGATATTTTCTTTTCCACCAAAAAACCGTTCACCGGCACCGATGCCCTCAATACCTCATTGCGTAAGGCATTCTTCCACCTGAGGTCAGACTCGTCAGAATCATCGCCAATGGTATCCAATAAGCCCCGAATCGGTTCAATCATGGAATACGGCATGACAATCTTAATATCACCGCCACCGCTTTCCAATGCGACATTAATCGCAGAAATCATGACAATGTCTTCAGCCCCGACAATACTGGCAAAACTGGGGTTGATCTCTGAACCTAAGTATTCAAAATTGAGTTCCATTACCGGTTTCCAGGCTTCTTTCAAGTTTTTGAACATCATGTCGAGAAGCATCTGGACAATTCGCATTTCAGTCAGGGTAAATTCCCGCGCCTCACCCGAAGTGCCATAAAACTGTCCGCCGCCCCCAAAAAAATTGTCAACGACCGCAAAAATCAAGGACGGCTCCATCTCTATTATCGCCCTACCCCGCAGCGGGGAATACCGGATGATATTCAAGTTGGCAGGCACATGCAGCCCATCCACGTATTCGGAAAATTTCCGAATCTGGATACCCGACATGAAAATTTCTGGCGAACGGTGCAAAAACTTGAACAGGGATGTACGCAACGACTTGGAGAACCGCTCATTTATCATTTCTAGGGTAGGGATACGTCTACGTACTATCCTTTCCTGACTGCTAAAATCATATTCTTTAGCACTCGACTTGTCCTCAAAGTTCTCGACCTCAGTTTCAATCTCCCCATCATCCATGCCTTGCAGCAGCGCATTAATTTCTTCCTGTGAAAGTAAGTCACTCATATCTTAAGTTGTGGGTCACAAATAAATAAAGAATAGTCCTTCGACATCGTTTTTACTCGTTATTTTCTCAAAAGGATAGCTCCTTTATCCAACAATGGACACTATAATTTTACACAAGAGCTAATAACCCTATTATTTGCCATTGGCAAAATCTTCCTGTCTTACGGCTATTGTCCTTCAATAAACAAAAACTGTGAACTCGCGCATAAAATCAAAAAGAACGGGGCGAAATATATCGATAAGCGTGCTAATGTTATTTCAATTAGGAAAATATGGGCTGATGCCTATGTTTTTCCCCAAAAACAACGATATTCTCTCAACCAAGAATATATCCTAAGTCAAGCCAGGCAGAAAAGAGAATTTATTATGAATGTTGAAAGCGTAAGTTCAATATCAATGTTGCCAAGCAAAAGCCCCATTGAGGGTGATTCTCAGGTTTTGCCTGAGAATGGTTCTTCACCGGATAATTTCGCAATGGCCTTAAAAGGACAGAAAAAGTTATTGGACAAAACCAAGGAACAAGCCGAATTGCCTGTGCAGCAAGAGGTCGTTGAAAGCCTGCCCGAAACTAACGATTTGCAAAAAAGCACGGCTGACCAAAAAGACCTGATCGCTTTGTTCGAAAAATATTTGCCTGAACCGTTTGCAGACAGTGCGTCTGCTGACGCAGCAGCGGCTTTGCCAACATTAACCGACATACCCACAACCCATACGCCCACTATTGCCCCCGAAGCGGCGGCGGCAACTGCGCCAACAGTCGACATGAGTGGTGCATTGGCGTTAACTGGACTGGTCTTTGTAAAGCCTATGCCTGAAGAAGCCAAACTGAGCCTTCCTGTTTCAGACGCAGTACCAGGAGACTATTTGCAATTCGCAACCCCCCCTCGCCAGTCCAATCCAGACGGGCAACTTGGCTTAGCGTCCCTGGCAACAGGAGAGCTCCCAAGCGAAGCCGCGTCAGTTGAAAAGCAATCGTTCCTTTCCGGCTTGGAAAAAGCGTTACCTGGCATTACCACGGATATGCTCCCTGCCCAAAGGCCGATTGATGCCAAGATAGACATCCAGGCAGCCATAGCAAGACCGATATCGCACCCTAATTGGGGCAAGGATCTTGGCGAACAGATTGTTTGGATGAACAACAAGGACTTATCCGCCGCAGAAATCCGGCTAAACCCGGAACATCTTGGCCCAATATCCATCCGCATTGATGTCAACAAGGACCAACAAGCATCGATCATGTTTACGGCGCAGCACTTGGAAGTCAAGGAAGCTATCGAAGCCTCCATACCGAAGTTACGTGAAATGCTGGTCAACCAGCAACTCAATTTGGTGAATGTGAATATTTCCCAAAACTCCACCACAGACCAAGGCCGACCACAGCCCAACCCGTTTCGCACCCTGTCAGAACATCACGAAAAAGGCGGTGAAGAGGTTACAGGCATGGAAATGAATAGCTTAAACCAAGTTGTCGTCGGAAAAGGCTTGTTGAGCCTGTATGCATAGTTTCATGACACACAATCACCTGAAGGACACAAAAGCCAGTAACTGAACTGCTGGCTTTTTTATACCGATCCTTAGTCAAAAGCGACTGTATAGCACCCAATTTTCTTCTGGCCACTCTACCGTTGTTGCCCGAAAAAACCTCACCTTAACCGCTTAAGGGCGAGCAACTTACACGGTTAGGCGTCACTCGAGAATCACCAGGATCTTGATGCCGCCATAAATCACTTCCACGGCACTTTCATCTTTTACTATCCACTTCGCCTGGAATTAAAGGACGTTTTAGGCTATATTTCTTAGAGTTAGGATGCAACGCTATTGTATTTTGCCAACTAGACCAGAGGGGTAGCCGATAATATTCGGCTATGAGCCAATTGATTGACGATCCTATATCGAAATAGGGAATCCTAAAAAATCCTCTGGGGAAAGAATGTTCTTTGCACAATGGTTGTTGAGACAAGCGCATGCAAGCAACTGGCAAATGACAAGATTGGCTTCAATAATACCATCCAAACCCCTATCAGCCGTTCTGCATCGTATCTTAAAGTTGGGCTGTTATCTTTAAGCGGCAATGGCATATTGATAAGGACGACAGTTATTCTTGAAGGCTGGTTTCCAGCCTGAATATCGACCGCATTTATATTTTGAGTAATGAGTGTAACCAATGGCATTGCCTTACATCCTGTTAGTTGATGACAATAAAGCAAGATCCCAGAATCTTGAGACGATTCTCCAGTTTATGGAGTATCGCGTAAAAATCGCCGACTCAGCCAGTTATGACGCTTCTATCAGCGAACTCGATCAGTTGTTTGGCGTTTTTGTCGCTCACGACTTAACCAACCACGCAACCATCATTAAGGATATTACCCATAAGCCAAGTAAAATACCGGTCGTCTTAATCATTGAAAAAGACACTTCACCCCAGGATTCAGCAGCACTCGATGACAACATATTTCAAGCACTGGAGTACCCCGCCACCTACCCTGCCCTAAAGCGGATTACCGATAAAATTTCGGCCACATTTGGCGTTCAAGATTCCGGCCAAGAGCAAACACCGGAAGAAAACATCACCGAACGTAGAAGGGGCTTCACCGATCGGAGGGGATATGACCGCCGTTTTTCCGCCCAAGATCGTTTGAAAGGCAATAGCAAGGCGATTGCCAACATCCGCAAATCGATAGCGCAGGTTGCCAAAACGGACGCGAATGTCTTAATCCTGGGCGAATCCGGTACGGGCAAAGAAATTATTGCCCGGGCAGTGCACGACGCTTCCTTACGACGGCCAAAATTGTTTGTCCCCATTAACTGCGGGGCGATCCCTGCCGAACTGCTGGAAAGCGAATTGTTCGGCCATGAAAAAGGGGCTTTTACGGGTGCATTAGGCGTAAGGCAAGGCCGCTTTGAGATGGCGGAAGGCGGCACGTTGTTCCTTGATGAGATTGGCGACATGCCCATGCCCATGCAGGTCAAATTGTTACGCGTGTTACAGGAACGCACTTTTGAGCGCGTGGGCAGCAATAAAACCATGCACTGTGATGTCCGGGTTATTGCAGCCACCCATCGACACCTTAGTGAGGAGATAAAAGCCAATCGGTTTCGGGAAGACTTGTTTTATCGCTTGAATGTTTTCCCTATTGAAGTCACTCCATTGCGGGAAAGGATTGAGGATTTGCCTTTACTGGTGGAGGACATTATTTCCTGTATGGAATCGGCTAACCGTGGTTCCGTGCAGTTTACTAAAGCGGCCCTAAATGCCCTGATGCAATATGAATGGCCGGGCAACATCAGGGAGCTCGCCAATTTAATCGAAAGGATGGCTATCATTCACCCAGATGAGCGGGTAGATGTGTCAAATTTGCCGGAAAAATTTCAACAATATAAAGGGATAAGCGAAACAAGGAGTCCAGCCCAGCTATCTGATTCAGACGACATCTCCGAGTTATTGGAAAAAATCGACGTCAATGACAGCATAGACAGCTCGCCTGCCTTAGCTCAGTTACCCACAGAAGGCATAGACTTGAAGGAATACCTGAATGTCCTGGAAGGTGACCTCATCCGCCAAGCGTTGATTGAATGCAGCGGGGTAGTCGCCCATGCCGCCAAGCGCTTGAACATGCGCCGTACGACCTTGGTCGAAAAATTGCGAAAATACAATTTAGAGCGTTAACCAAGAAATAACTTATCCCCTCATTAACGGCCCAATATCACACCCACACTTGCAGGACGTTAAAAATATATGGGACTTACATTTTTTACAGAAAACGTGATTGATTGTCCCCAGGCGATTTAACCTTAGCCCTACATTTCCACAGTTATTACAAACCATCCTCGAAAGTGTGTTTTTCTTTGAACATCGGGGGCATATTACCGTCTTATCACCGCTCCTGTATAGAATCCAAACAAGAAATGAAAGAAAGAAGGCAATCGTATAAAGTGTAGATAGCATTTTTTGTTTTTTGATTACGAAGTTTGGGGGTTGCCGGGCATTATAAATAATTATTTGCTGGCTTTCATTATTGTCGATCCTTTTTTGGTTGAATTCTCTCGAAAATCGCGATAACTATCAGTTCATATTGCTACACATCATCAACTCCCTCAACTTACCCATCCCATTAGATGGTTCAACTGAAGCAACTGTGGGTGCAAGCATCGGCGTTACGATATTTCCTACTGACAGCAGCGAACCGGCTAGATTGTTGCAGCACGCAAACCACTCCATGTACCAAGCCAAAAAACCTGACCGTAACCGCATTTGCCTTTATGGTGAAACGGGCTATAACTAATAAAGATGAAGCGTATCGGGGCCACAACGAATGCTTTGACGTACGGGCCTAGAATGACGAATAATTGACACCCGTATACTCCAGTCGGAAAATCCGATCCGCGTCAATCTTTTGACAGCCTGATATATTTTGTTAACTAAACAAAAACAGCCAGTTATATTTTATACAGAAGCAATTTGGGGGTAATTTTACCATTTTTACACATGGCATAATTAATGCTTATTAATTGTCATTGATTATGAGAGTCCATTAGGTAAACCCATGAGTGACATCAATGTAAACCATATTTTAAACCAGATGCGGTCATTGTCGCTGCAAGCGGCAGGCAAGCCCGTCCAGGAAACAGGCGGCAGCACTGATTTTTCGTCATTGCTGCAACAATCACTCGCTTCCGTTAACGAAACGCAACAACGAGCAGGGAGAATGGTTGATGCCTTTGAATCAGGCGCATCCAATATTAGCTTAGCTGAGGTCATGGTGGAATCCCAAAAAGCGAATGTTTCTTTTCAAGCTACACTACAAGTCAGAAATAAATTGGTCGAAGCTTATAAAGATGTTATGAATATGCCAATGTAGTTGGCAATCTGCAATTTGACACATAGTGATTAGAAAATGAGCGAAAAACCCGGTAAGAATTTAGCCGAAACCAAGGGCATACAACAAGTATTGACAGCAAAAAGCAACGCCCATCCTGCTGTCAAAGGCTTGTCCGAATTGCCGATAGCACGGCAACTTGGCCTGATGCTAGGATTGGCGTTTAGCGTCGCTATCGGTGTCGCTATCGTACTGTGGTCCCAAGAATCGAGTTATAGCCGTTTATACGCCGAAATTGGCGAAAAGGATGTGACCGAAATCCTTGAAGTCCTAAACACGCAAAACATCAAGTATAAGGTTGAAAACGGCTCCGGTGCGATTATGGTGCCGACCGATGAAATCAATCAAATTAAGCTCAAACTGGCGGCAGTAGGGCTGCCTAAAAGCAATAGCGTAGGCTATGAATTGTTGGATAAGGACCAAGGTTTCGGTTCCAGCAAAAGTGTTGAACTGGTTCGCTTCCAACGCGCGTTGGAAGGTGAAATCGCACAAACCATTATGGCCATTCAAGGCGTAAAAACCGCGCGGGTGTTATTGGCAATCCCCCAGCAGTCGGTATTTATGCGCGACCGCAAAAAGCCCAGCGCCTCTGTTGTCGTCAACTTATACCAAGGCAGGTCGTTAGACAAAGGTCAGATTGAATCGATTATTCATCTGGTGTCTTCCAGCGTGCCCCAACTTGATGCCGACCAAGTCACGGTTGTAGACCAAAAAGGGCACCTGTTGAACAGTAGGGATTCATCATCTGTCAGCAATTTGACCACTAAACAATTTGAGTACAAGAAAAATATCGAAGAACACCTGATGGAGCGGATTGGTAACATTATGTCCCCTATGGTGGGCGATGGCGTGCGTGTACAGGTTTCAGCCGATGTTGATTTTACGGAGACCGACAAAACCCAGGAGTTGTTCGACCCAAAATCATCCGTGTTGCGGAGCGAACAAACATCGGAAGAGCAAAACAAAATGCCTGCCACACAAGGTGTCCCAGGTGCATTGTCTAATCAGCCAACAGCCGCCGCAGCAGCCCCGGAAACGACACCTGCATCCGGTACGGCACCCTCGCCTGCAGTCAATCCGTCAGCTGAAACCGCTTCTGCGTCCGGTTCAACTGCAAAAAATGCGACCAGGAACTTTGAAGTCGATAAAACGATCACCCATACCCGTATGGCGACAGGCTCATTGCGTAGACTGTCCGTTGCAGTGGTCGTTGATGACAAACGTATAACCCAGGCGGATGGCAAAGTGACTGCCCAACCTTATAAGCCAGAAGAAATCACCCGCTTTACTGACTTGGTGAAACAGGCCGTAGGCTTCGATAACGCCCGTGGCGACCAAGTCACTGTCACTAACGTCGCTTTCAAGGCACCGGAAGCCCCTGAAACCTTGCCCGAACCCCCGTTATGGAAACAGGACTGGGTGCTTAACCTGTTGAAACAAGTCGGTGCCATATTGGTGGTGGTGTTTATACTGCTCGGAGTACTGAGGCCTGCCATGCGTAACCTTTCTGGAATAAAAAAGGGATCTCCGGTAACTGAGGACGAATTAAGGGCAGCATTAGGTGAACTGGTATACGACCAAAACGGCAAAGCTGTCGCCTCCCTTAACCACCAACAACAAGGGACACTTGCATTGCCGCATGACATCGAAGATTTATTGCTGGTGGATGTCCCACCCACCTATGGAAGGCGATTGGAATATTTGCAGAGCGTTGTCGACAAGGATCCCCAATTAGTCGCCCAAGTCCTCAAGAGATGGGTGAGGTAACGACATGGAAGAGATGTCCCAAGCCGATCGTGCCGCCCTCTTATTGTTTGCATTGGGGGAAGAGAGGGCCTCCGCCGTTCTAAAACACATGGATGCCAGGGAAGTCCAACTTATCGGCTACTCTATGGCGCGGTTGAGGGACATTTCGCCGGATATGATTAACGTCGTGCTGGGGGAAGTGATTCCTGCGGTAAAGCACCAGACGTCCTTGGGTGTTGATTCGGACGGTTATATTCGCAGTGTGTTGATCCAGTCTTTGGGCGAAGATAAAGCGACCAGCGTCATTGAGCGCATCTTTTTGAGCACCGAGAGCAAGGGCATCGAACAATTGAAGTACTTGGACCCCAAATCAATTTCAGATTTGGTGCGCTTGGAACACCCGCAAATCGGCGCGATTATCCTGTCCATGCTGGGCAATGACAAGGCCGCTGAAGTCATGCAGCGCATACCCGAACACATCCGATCCGACCTGATGTTGCGGATCGCAACCATGCAAGGCGTACAACCCGGCGCATTGCGTGAACTGGATGCCATTATGGAAAAGCAACTAAGCGGCAGCGTAGCTGTCAAGGCAACCACCATCGGCGGGATTGAAGCGGCCGCTAGCATCCTTAACTTTATGGACGGCAGTGCCAGCAATCTTGTATTGAAGAAAATTTCTGAAAGCGATGCTGAATTGGCAACCAAAATTCAGGACAAAATGTTCGTCTTTGAAGACCTCACCTCCTTGTCCGGAAGCGACATGCAGACCTTGTTGCGCGAAGTTCCGACTGAACTGTTATTATTGGCGTTACGTGGTTCAAGCGATGAACTCAAAGAGAAAATATACGCCAATATGTCCAAACGCGCCGCAGAAATACTGAGGGACGACCTGGAGGCTTCACCGCCAGCCAAATTAAGTGACGTAGAAAAATCCCAAAAAGAAATATTGAGTATTGCGAAACAATTGATGGATTCAGGCATCATCATATTTAGCGTAGAGGAAGGCGATGAGCTCATCTAAAGGCATCGATTTCTCCGAATCTGAATTGGAAGCCTTAAATGTCTGGCGTTTGCCTGATGTCCCAAAATCAGGGGAAATGGTCGGCAACCCATCCTCGTCAATGCCGCAGTTGACGGTAAACGAAATTGAGTCCATGCAAAAGCAAGCCTACGATGAAGCTTTTGCCCAAGGGAAAGATGAAGGCTTTCAGCAAGGCTTTGAGCAAGGGCTAAAGGACGGTGCGAGGAAAGGTTATGAAGACAATGTCGAATTGCTGAACCAAAAAGCGAATGAATTTATCAGCCTTATGAAGTCATTAAGCGAGCCATTCAAGACCCTGGATGAAGAAGTCGAAAATGAATTGGTCAAACTCACTATCGCCATTGCTACCCAAATTATTCGTCGTGAAATCAAACTTGACCCAGGGCAAGTAATCGCCGCCGTACGCGAAGCGATTAACGTATTACCGTTATCGTCGCAAAAAATCATGTTGTATTTGCACCCAGAAGATGCCGGGTTAGTCCGCTCAGTGTTGTCCCTTGATGAAATGTCAACGCCTTGGGGCATAACTGAAGACCCCTTGATTACCCGGGGTGGATGCAGAGTCGACACCGATGTTTCCCATGTCAACGCGACGGTAGAAAACAGGTTAGCGGCTGTTGTTGCGACAATATTAGGCGGTGAACGGGAGCGGGACAAACACCTATGATCCCGGCTGCCAATAGATCACAAAGTTGGGTAAGCCAATTAAGGCCCTACTCCGAAAAATTGACGGAATCCACCGAGCTAATCGTTGAAGGCAAACTGTCCCGTATGGTGGGTTTGACATTGGAAGCGGTCGGATGCCGTGCGGCTATCGGCTCGCGTTGCCGAATCGAGACAAAAAATGGCAGGTCGATAGAAGCCGAAGTCGTCGGTTTTTCAGGGTCACGGGTATTTTTGATGCCTGCTGGCGAACTGCACGGGCTAGAACCCGACTGCCGCGTCATCCCGCTGGGTAAAAACAGTTTAGCGCGAGTTGGATTTGGCTTATTGGGCCGCGTCCTGGATGGTGCCGGCAATCCCCTGGACGACAAAGGCGCACTTAAAACCGATGCCCAGATTTCGCTCAATGGCACCCCGATTAATCCTTTGTCCAGAAAACCTATTCGCGAACCATTGGACGTTGGTGTACGGGCGATTAACTCCCTGCTTTGTGTGGGTCGTGGTCAACGTATGGGGTTGTTCGCCGGCACAGGTGTAGGTAAAAGTATCCTGTTGGGCATGATGACCAAATTCACCAATGCCGATATTGTCGTAGTGGGCTTAATTGGTGAGCGAGGCCGAGAAGTTAACGAATTCGTCCAGAAAATCCTGGGCGAAGACGGGCTTAAACGCTCTGTCGTTGTAGCTACCCCCGCCGACTGCCCGCCCTTGATGCGGGTACATGGCGCGTTGCTCGCAACCAGTATTGCCGAATATTTTCGCGACCAAGGGCTGGATGTATTGCTGCTGATGGATTCATTAACCCGCTTCGCGCAGGCACACCGCGAAATTGCGTTGGCAATCGACGAACCACCCGCCACCAAAGGTTACCCGCCTTCGGTTTTTGCAAAACTGCCGCACTTGGTCGAACGCGCTGGCAATGCCAATGTCGGCGGCGGCTCAATCACCGCATTTTATACCGTGCTGGCAGAAGGGGACGACACCAATGACCCGATTGCCGATGCCGCACGCGGGGTATTGGACGGACATATTGTACTCTCCAGAAGCTTGGCGGAATCGGGGCATTTCCCGGCTATCGACATAGAGGCATCAGTCAGCCGCGTCATGCCGGACATTGTTGAAACCGGCCATATGCAAATGGCACGGGATATAAGACGGATGTATTCCCTATATCAACAAAACCGCGACCTGATTAGTGTAGGCGCTTATCAGCCGGGTTCTGACCGCCGGATCGACCAAGCCATCGACAAAAACCCTGCTATTGTGGATTTTTTGCAACAAGATATGGATGAAGCCGTTGATTTTGAGCGTAGTTTACAAGAGCTAGGCATTCTGTTAGGCATAAAGGCAACAAAATCATGATAAAAAAATCCCAACGGATCAAAACAATAGTCGAGATTAAAGCGGCGCAAGAAAAAAATCAATTGGAAGTGTTGGGCGCATCCCAACGTAAATTGACGGCTATGCAAGCGCAAGTGGACGGCTTAAAGAAATATCGGATGGACTATCAAGATAAGTTCAATCAACTAGGAAACGTAGGCGCCAATGTAGGACAGTTGCTTGAATTCAGATCCTTTATGGATAAGTTGGACACGGCAATAGCCGGCCAGGAGCTCTCCCTGGATCAGAGCAGGGCTGATTTGGCGGCGAAAAGAAAAATCTGGGAGAACATGCACAACCGCACCGAAAGCCTAAAAAAAGTTTACGATTCTGCCCTGGCGACTGAAATAAAGCAGGAAAGTAAGTTTGAGCAATTGGCGCAAGATGAACGCGCGTCCAGGCTAGGACGAAACAATCCCGGCAATACGAGTAACGCCTGAATTTTCCGCCAACATCGGGAATTTCGCGCAAAACCTATTCTTCATAATAGCGTTTTGGCAGTTGTCGCCTAACGATTAGGTTTGGCGGTCAAAAAAGTACCGTTCCCATTTCTTTCTTTTTAAGTATTTCCCTTTCAACCTGCAACATATAACGCTGGATGGTGTCTTCAATTGAGGGGGCGAGGCGGGTAAATTTGCAGCCTATTTTTTCCAAACTGTTTGCTTTATCAGAATTGATGACGCACTTGTTCCTGACCTCAAAAGAAACGACGCATTCACCAACACCTTCTAATTCGAGCTTAATTTTTTCAAAATGGGCCTCGGGGATCATAAGCTCAGAAATCTCTTCGGACGTATTCAACATGGAAAAACCGCGAAGGCTGATATCGTATAACTTAAGTTTGACAGGTTCTTTATCTTTAATCGTTAATACGCAATGACTAGGCGTTGCATAAGGTGCCCTTAACCGAAAAAACTCCCTGTGTTCTATCCAACGCATCATTTCCGGCATCGGTGCGGTGAACGCCAGCTTACTTTGGTAATTAATCGGCACCAAATCTGTCAGATTAAAAACGACTTTTGCGCCTAAATGTTCCGTATTACAAATAATTTTTGGGCTACTCAGTAATTGTTCGGCTAATTCCTCCTTACAACCATCAAAAATTAAAATCTTATCTTTCTTGTCCACATCCAGTAATGTGGAAACGAATGAATCTTTCTTATCGCCAAAGTACACCGTAATCAGGCGTTTATTTTTAAGCAACAGGGATAGCTTGTTGATAATTTGTGCAGGGTTTCGGATGATAAATGCGGATTCATGTTCCATAGTGCGACAACCTACTATTTTTCAGGTATTTTTAGATATTGTAGATCTTCAACAATCAATGCGCTTGAAGCTTAACCGGGGAAATAGGCACAAGCAAGGCATTCTTGATTCAAGAATGCCTTACAAATAAAAAGTTAGGGTATGGGTGACCGGATCGCTTTTGGTTATACCGTCCCGCCCATAGGTGTTTGAACTGAATGGCTTACCTTTCAATATGTCCAGTGACCGTTTAGTATGTTGGGCCAACAGTTCGATGCTTGCGCCATTTTGTTCATTCAGCGCCTTGCACTCGGAACATAGAAGCTGAATTTGCGACCAATTCTTAAATGTCTCGGTCGTCGGCAATCCTTCCGCTTCCGCCCGTTGGAAATACACCTTAAACCCATCCCGATTATTGGGCAACTTTTCAGTTGCCAAAATTTGGCCGCATTGCTGATTAAATTGTTCTAGCTGACTCAACAACTGTCGTTTGTTGGCGGTAATAGCATCAAGCAATTCAGGCTGCGGGGAATCCTTAAGCATATCCGCTTCTTGGACAAATTGGCGATGAAGCTGTCTGGTCAAATCCAGGGTATTAATGATCAGCTTTTCCGCAATAGGCCAAGTTTTTTCTACCATTTCCCTGCTTATTTATTTTGTGGGGTTAAGTTTTCGTATTGCATCATTTTGTCTGCAATCCTTTCGGCATTAACCTGGTAACTACCCTCAGCAATGGCTTTTTTCACAGACGCGACCCGTTCTGCATCAACAATAGCACCAGAAGATGAAGATTCAAAGGCCTTTTTTATCCCTTGCGCTATACCGGTAATTGCAATACTGTCGCTCTTTTCGGCTTGCTTTGCCGCTTTATTCCCACCATCCATTTCAGTTTTTGGAACTGCTTTGGTGGCAATGGGCACACGCGTTCTGCCTGTAATTGATTCGATAGCCATGTCAAACTCCTAAATATGGTTTCATTGTACCTGTTATCGACAGCCCAACGAAAAACTTTAATGTAAAACACAAGTAGAAAATGCATTTCTTTAAGCATTAAAGATTAGCGCCATCTTATAAAGTGCCAATTGCTTTAAAAACCCTTCACCTGGAAATTACCTCTTCATATTAAAAAAGACAAAATTTTTTTGAACTACTATATTTACGCAGAGTGGCCTGGAATTTTTTCATCGGGTGAACATTTGTGTGCCGTATCCAACCGTTTCTTTAGAGGAATTTATGTTAGTTATTGTGGGCTATGTGCTGATCATTGGGGCAATCATGGGCGGATTTATCGGGGGAGGCGGACATCCGGCCGTCTTGTTCCAACCCTTTGAATTTGTCATTATCATTGGCGCCGCCTTAGGAGCGTTTGTGTGTGGCAACTCCATGCACGTCATAAAGGCCTCACTGAAGGAAGGAACAGGGACATTAAAAGGCGCCCCTTGCGACAAGGCTTTTTATCTTGAGTTGTTAATGTCATTTAACACCCTTTCCAGCAAAATACGCAAAGAGGGCTTATTGTCATTGGAAGACGTCATTGACGGCCCGGAAATCGAAACCATTTTTTCGCCCAAAGTCATGAAAGACCATCACCTGATGGAATTTATCCGCGACAACCTGCGCTTAATGGTCACCGGCATTGAGGCGCATGTATTAGAAGACCTGATGGACCAAGCTCTCGAAACACATCACGAAGAAGGTCATGGCCCGATCAAGGCTGTCAAAGGCCTGGCTGACGGTATGCCTGCTTTTGGGATCGTCGCCGCCGTATTGGGTGTCGTGCACACCATGGAATCGGTAAGTTTGCCGCCCGCCGAATTGGGCAAATTGATCGCAGCCGCGCTGGTCGGGACATTTTTGGGCATTTTGCTGGCTTACGGCTTTATATCGCCTGTCTCCAGTGTCATGGAAGACCGATTAGAAGCCCTCGGAAATGCCTATAAATGCACCCAAAAAGGCCTGTTATGCTGCGCGAATGCCATATCGCCCACGATGACCGCAGAATATATGCGGGCGATGATCCCTTCCAATCTGCGTCCCACTTTTGCTGAATTGGACGAACAGCTGAAAGCCCACAAAAATAAACCAGCCGAAGGTTAACAAACACCATTATGGCCGAACAACCCATCATCAAAAAAATAATCAAAAAGAAAGGCCAGGAGCATCATGGCGGCGCGTGGAAATTGGCTTATGCTGATTTCGTCACTGCCATGATGGCCTTTTTCCTGTTGATGTGGCTGTTAGGGTCAACGACCGAAGAAACCAAAAAAGGTATTTCCGAATATTTTCAAAACCCTTATAAAGCCGAAGAATCCAGTAAAGGTACAGCGCCACCGCCCGGAACCAGTGGTTCGCTTTCTGAAATACAAGGGAAAGAAGCCACTACCGATTTGGAACTTATCGCGGAAAAAGAAGAAAAGAAAAATTTGGCAAAACTAAAAGAAAAAATCGAAAAAATGATTAAGGACGACATTAAGCTGTCCGAAGCCAAAGATCAAATCAAGCTTGAAATTACGGACGAAGGCTTGCGTGTACAAATTGTTGACAGCAAGAATAAGCCCATGTTCAAAACCGGCAGTTCGGAAACCGAACCTCAAATCAGGACTATCCTGAGCGCACTTGCCCCAGTCATCAACAGCTTGCCTAACCGGATCACCATCAATGGGCATACTGATTCGCAGCCCTTTTCAGGCAACCGGAAGCAATACACCAACTGGGAGCTTTCCAGCGAACGTGCGAATGCCGCCCGCTTTGTATTGACCCAGGGCGGCCTTGGGGAGGATAAGATTATCCGAGTTGCCGGCCTGTCAGACAGTATTCATTTTAACAAGAAAGATCCGCTAGACCCGATGAACAGGCGGATTTCCATCATAGTGATGAACAAAAAAGCAGAGAAGAAAATACTGGAGGCTTCGTCGGGAAATATGCCTGCTGCCACAGATGAAAAAGCACCGGCACCAGTGGAAGCGCCCGCTCATGGAACTAAAGAGGGCGGCGACGAACACCAGCCCACAGATGCCGCAGCCCCGCATGATGCGCCTGAAACCAAGGCCCATGAGCCATCGACAACGCCAGAAAAACCTACTGAAAAACCCGTAGTTGGGGAGACTGGACCTAAACCCGAGCCGACAACCCCGACGGAAGCCGAACATCAAACCAAAGCTCCACCGACTGAAATACCAGCAGGTACAGAATCTGCTCCCCAGCCTGAATCCGCACCTCCACCAGCCGAAACGCATGAACCGGCTGGAACACCAGAAAAACCAGCGGCTGATGCCGAAGCCAAACCCGCTCCTGAGCCTGAAAAGCATTAGAACGGAACTTGCCAAGCTTAAGGCAGGAAGTAATCCTCTCCCTGCGGGAGAGGGCTGGGGTGAGGGGAAAATAAATAAGGAAAATGCCTACGCTCATCCTAAGCTTTGCCCTCCAAGGATAGGGGAAGTATGGCAACGGATAGAGAATCCGCAACCTTCCCTAGAGGAAAGAAAACAACCGCTCAACCCCACGGCATTGCTGTTACATCCGCCACACCAATAAAGTGGATTGATGCAAATCGTCTATGCTGACAACCTCAACAGGTACATGTCCAGGCACAGCAAAAGTACTGCTGATAAAAACCGTCCCAGAGCGCATTTCCGCTTGCGCCTTCCGCCATAACCGTTCCATCGGCGCGGGTGAAAGATACGCAAACACCACATCGTAATGGGAAAGGTCGCAATTCCATAGATCGCCCCAATATACCTGGCATTGGCGGTAACCACCCAAACGAAACCTCAACCAACTCCACAAGAAAGGCAACGGGGCTGATTCAATACCGTAATAATTTCCGTCAGGACGACTGTTCGCCAGATGCGTCAAAACACCGCCCAAACCTGAACCAATATCCACAAAAGAAAAAACCATGCCCAGTTTTGGCTGCGGAAGAAAGTTTTCCAACGCACGCCACACTTTTTCGCTGGACAAATACAGTGGCACCTGGGTGCGAAAAGTGTTCCAAAACACCAATAACATGATAAAGAAGGCCACAAGAAAAAAGTTGGGGTGAATATTTAGCGCAAACACCGCTACCAGAGCGGGGAGAAATAAAAATTGGATAAACCACCACCACCTGTCGAGTTTGGCAATATAACTAAAACTAGCGGCAAACACCCCACTAGAACAGGCAAATGCAATGGGTGACAGTTTCAAGGTAAAAATATGTGTTACAAACATCACCCCCAGAACAGCCACGAATTGCAAAAATAGGGCAACAAGAACAACGGGAACCCTAACGAGCTGTTTTAACAAAATAGCGACTCCCTATTGGCTAAATGCCCGAATTTCAAAAAAGCCATGATGATTGGCAATCCCTAATGCACTTTCCTTTGCCTTCAAAAAAGAATGTATTTTATTGATTTCAAGACAAATAAAAAAATATCTTTCTGTCATGACAAGAAAATACTTCAACTTTTATGTGAACTTCATAACGTAAATTACATTGCGTTACAGATAGATTACCAAGATTAGCCTATAATGTCGCCATACAGGGAGCAAACAAAAATATGGCGCTCACGCGAGAAACACCCAAAACCGTTTAAAAATAACAATTGCCATTTTTGGAACTACGGGGGCTTGTTCGACACTCATCAAAGCATTAACATAGCCGGACAATTCTGCCTGTACTTATAAATAATTATGTCACCCGCCTCACAATGAAGGGCTGACAGTTACTGAACGACGTGATAACTGGGATTTACAATGGACTCAAAAGAAATATTTCTCAATAAAATCCTGATTGTTGATGATGTCTTATCCATGCGAAGCTTGACCAAAGCCATTTTGCGGGAAGCTGGCTTCGCGCATGTGTTTGATGCACCGGACGGGCAAGAAGCCCTAAAACTTATGCAGAAAGTCAGGGTCAACCTCATCGTGTGTGACTGGAACATGCCTGTCATGAGCGGGCTGGAATTTTTTAAGGCGGTACAAGCCGATCCGAAAATAGCGGGGACACCTTTCATTATGCTGACCTCTTCATCAGAAGGCAGCAAAGTTAAAGAAGCCGTTACGGCAGGCATCACGGCCTACATGATAAAACCCTTTAAACCTGCCGATTTAGTCAAAAAAATTAGTGGTATGTTGAGTTAAAACGCTACATTTGTGACGTTTTGCAGCCAACTCCTCAGCAGTTAATAGCCTTCTTTCACCCTACCCCTAGCGACACAAGCTCCATGCCTGTTGCCGAAATCCCTAACACTCACCCCTCAAGGACGAAGAGGGTTTAGTGCTTAGCCCAAGCCCTAAACCTCCGCTGTAAAGAATATCTCAGCACAATCCTGCCGATCTCAATCCGGCAACCCATACAAGCCCACAAATCAACCCACACCAGCCCTAAAAATAACGCCAATCAAATTTGATTTTATCACCCTTCTTTACTATGCTTTATTCAATAAAAAGAAGTAGTTTGTAGACTAGTAAACAGTTTAAAGTTAGTTAGGCAACGTCCAAATTTCGTGACCTTGTTGAACGCTAATCTTTAATTTGTCATACACGAAATTTTATACTTGCCCATAAAGTTCCGCCATAGAACCACAACGGCGCGATTTATCAGAAAACTATGATGGAGTTCCCATAATCAGTAACGACATCAACATCAAGTAGATAATTAAGCTAAACTTCTCCGTAAGTTACAGCAAAAACGAAAAAGCGATTCTAACTTTAGGCCTAACCTTTAGGTTTACGTATCGGCTTCAACAATTGGGGT
>NZ_AYLO01000024.1 GCF_000496735.2 Methyloglobulus morosus KoM1 | reverse complement strand
CTAAAGGAATAGCGAATGTTTTTTTCATACAGGTCACATTTTTAAATTCAACGTTAATGATTCGGATTTTGTGTATTCATCTGTTCACGAAGACACAGAATGCCATACTGTTCAAAATAATAGACTAAAAACCTTGGCTATGCACTTATACGGGCTATTTGCCAGTATAAGTCCGTAAGATGGATAGAGGTTGTGCCGATGTTCCGCCAAATTGACAGTAGAAAACCATGTGGCGTTTGGATGGTAAAATCGACGATATTTGGTCATGTGCAAATTATGTCACTAACGATGCGCTTCACCCCTTGAAACACATCTTATCCTCTTACTAGCTCAATGCATCGCATCATATTTTTCTTTAAACTCCTTAAATCCAGCTAACGCTTCTTTCATGGCTGCGCCGCCACCTGCTGTATCGCCTTCGTTGAAGCTGCTGCGGGCTTGCCCCAGTTTTTGGGTGGCCCTCGATTTAATCATCGACAGTTTGCCATTCGCAGTCGAAAACGACTTTTGCACTTGCTTGGCTTCCATCAACCTCTCGACAACTATTTTTGGGTCTTCACCTTTATCAAAGGCGGCTACGGCCTTTTCCAGATGTTCAATCGTTAGGGCTAACGATTTTTTTACGTCGGAAGTGCCTTGCATCCCGATAGCAATAGCATTGGAACAAATTAAACTGAATACGGCTGTTACCAGCAAAGTTTTAATTGCTTTCATCATGTTAAGTCCCTGTTGTCGATTTGGTGGGTCAAATAATATAGTCTGCTTTAGGGTTGTTTGCGTCGTTTTTTTAGTGATGGATTCGAGGCAAATTCCGGCAAAACTGGAATAACGATTTTAGGAAACCCTGAACAAGTCCTTCGACAAGCCCAGGACGAACGGTAAGGCGTTGATTCCGTTCGTGGTGAGTGTGTCGAACCATGGGTGGAATCAACTTATTCAGAGATTCCTTTATTCTAAATTCAGCCTACCATTTAGTCCATGCCCAGTATAAAAGAATCACGTAAGTTGAGTTAATAAACATGAAGCCCAACGATTGTTGTCGGACACCGCTATTGCTCAGCCCAATCCACACATTGCATGGAACTATCCAATAGGTTTTGATCTCTCAAGTTTTATTTAATTTGGGGCGTTTCTTATGAAAAAATACTTTTCTTTCCTGCTGTTGGGGTTATGCTTAGCTGTTATAAACATCAATGCCGAAGAGGTTAAGGGAACAATGATGAGCAGCGACAAACCCATTGAACTGACTGAAAAACACTACAACAAGCCTTCTGACGAGGAACTGAAAACTACGCTGACACCGTTACAATATAAGGTGACGCAAGAAGAGGGCACAGAGCCTCCGTTTAAAAACACCTATTGGGATGAGCATCGCGCAGGCATTTATGTCGATGTGGTAAGTGGCGAGCCGCTGTTTTCGTCGCTGGACAAATACGATTCCGGTACCGGCTGGCCGAGTTTTTCCAAACCCTTGGTAGCGGAACATATTACCGAACGGAATGATTTTTCGTTATTTTCACGCCGTACCGAAGTCCGTTCCAAGTACGGCGATTCACACCTAGGCCATGTTTTCGATGACGGCCCTAAGCCGACAGGTTTGCGTTATTGCATGAATTCGGCGGCGTTGCGCTTTATTCCCGTGGAAGACATGGAGAAGGCAGGTTATGGAAAGTTTCTGCCGCTCTTTAAGTCTAATGAACCGCATAACTAAAACTTAATAAAACCGACAGTTTGATTCCGTTCATGGTTCGACAGGCTCACCACGAACGGATTTAAAACCTTGCCGTTCGTTTTGAGCCTGTCGAACGGCTTTTTCAGTCATTGTTCAAAAATTCAACCACCCCGAGCCGAACGAACCCGCGAACACCAGGCTCACAATGGTCATCAGCTTAATCAAGATATTCAGGGACGGGCCGCTGGTGTCCTTGAATGGGTCGCCGACCGTGTCGCCAACGACGGCAGCTTTGTGGGCATCCGAGCCTTTGCCGCCGTATTGTCCAGTTTCGATGTATTTTTTCGCGTTATCCCAGGCGCCGCCAGCGTTCGCCATCATCACCGCCAGCAAAAAGCCCGACAATAAGGTGCCGACCAACAATCCGGCCAACGCTTCTTTACCCAACACATGGCCGACGACAATCGGCACGATGACCGCTAACGCGCCAGGGACAATCATTTCCCGCAAGGCACTTTCGGTGCTGATACCCACGCAGGCCGCGTAATCGGGTTTACCCGTTCCTTCCATCAATCCAGGGATCTCATGGAATTGCCGCCGTACTTCCATCACAATTTCATGTGCCGCCTTGCCCACTGCCATCATGGTGAGGGCAGAGAACAAATACGGCATCATCGCACCGATCAATAAGCCGGGCAGCATGGTCGGCCCCAGAATGTCCAGGCCGTCAATTTTGGCAGCCGTAATATAAGCGGCGATCAATGCCAATGCGGTCAAGACGGCGGAGCCTATCGCAAAACCTTTGCCCGTTGCAGCAGTGGTATTGCCTAAGCTGTCCAGCGCATCGGTGCGGTGCCTGACTTCCTTAGGCAGATGGCTCATTTCCGCAATCCCGCCTGCATTATCAGCGACTGGGCCGTAAGCATCGGTTGCCAACGTCACACCCAATGTACTCAACATGCCGACACCTGCCAATGCGACCGCATACAATCCGGCGGCGAGGGTGCCGTCGGCCTTATGTCCCAACCAGATGCTGATGAGGATAGCGAAAGCGGTTATAAGCACAGGCAAGGCGGTACTCATCATGCCCACCGCCAATCCTTGGATGATGGTGGTGGCCGCGCCTGTTTGGGTGGCTTTGGCAATCGCAAGTACCGGTTTTTCGGTGTATGCCGTGAAGTATTCAGTGACATACGCAATGGCGTTGCCAGCCACCAAACCGACCACAATCACCAACCAGTAATTGAAATGCAATCCCGACATCAGCACAGCCAGCAAAGACAGTCCTAAGATAACCACCGATGCGCCCCAAACCGAGCGGCGCAGTGCGGTCAACAAATCTTCCAGGCTCGCATTTTCGTCGATTCTTGAAACATATTGGCTCAGATAGTAAACGCACTTGGCGGTTAACGACGCATTGGAGACTGCACCCGCTAATACGCTTTCATCGCGCTCTTTGCCGATGACCATGTAAATGCCGAACAAGCTGGAGATAACCCCGACCGCAGCGACCAGAAACGGCAGGCCGATAAACGCAACCGTCTCACCTTTGCCTAATGCCGCACCTAATGTGGCGGCGGCGATAATCGAACCGCTGTAGCTTTCAAACAAGTCCGCACCCATGCCAGCGACATCACCCACATTGTCGCCCACGTTGTCGGCAATCACGGCAGGATTGCGGGGATCGTCTTCAGGAATGCCTTTTTCGACCTTGCCCACCAAATCTGCGCCGACATCCGCTGCTTTGGTATAAATGCCGCCGCCTACCCGTGCAAATAAGGCGATACTGCTGGCACCGAAGCCAAAGCCAGTGATGTATGTCAGGTGGTTGGGGTCATCATTAAATATGAGATAGAGCAAGGTCATACCGATCAAGCTGAAGCTGACCACCGACATGCCCATAATTGCGCCGCTACCAAAGGCAACCCGCAAGCCTTCATGAAGTCCACGACTGGCGGCGGAGGCGGTACGGGTGTTGGCGCGGACGGCAACATACATACCGAGATAACCCGCTCCAGCAGAAGCAATCGCACCGGACACAAAACAAAACGCCGTTTGCCATTGCAAAAAAACGGCTATGACGGTAGCGACGATGACCACAAATATGGCAATCACGCGATATTCACGCGCCAGAAAAGCCGAAGCGCCTTCCTGTATGGCCGCACCAATTTCGCGCATGACGTCATTGCCCTGGTCGTAAGCGAGCACGCGCTTTAATTGCCAAAGCACAAACCCAACGCCGGCAATACCCATTAATAGGGCTATAACGATTGATGCTGATGTTGGTAGCAGCATGGTTTCCACTCCTCTGGTTATTTTAATTATTCTTTAGCGGTGGAAGATGTAACCTACCCAAAGATAAGTTCACCCTACGGCGGAGGATTATACCTTGTCATTGCGGGCTGTATACATTTTGTATCGGGCGGATAAAATTGCCTGCCTTGTAAGCAAATATAAAAAGGCTGGAGATTCTCGGGCTATTTATCTGTAAATCATAAGGAATACGCTTTTAAATTGATTGCGAACGGGTTTTGGGATGCCCTTTTAAATATCCATAAACAACATCGGAATCCCGTAAGTCAGCACAAAATAGCTAAACGCAAACACCACGCTTTCGCTGAGCCTGTACGAAAAAAATTTCCTGAAAATATAACTGACGATGGCTATGTACCAGATGACCAAAAATATACCCAACGTGGTCGAGATTTCCTCACGGTAGATTTCGTGCCTCATCACCATGATATGATCCAAGGCTTCGGCGGCGATTGCCAAGGTCATGATAAAGTTTTCGCACACAAAAATGGACGTGAATAACTGCTTAAAATAAAGGCTTTTTTTCGTTAACAACAATAATGTGGCAATAGTCGAAAATGCCATGATTGTCCGCAATAAAACTTCCAATGAACCATCGGCGGGGTCAGCGATCAGCCCTTCGACGATACAGCCTGACACAAGATAAAAACCCACCGTTTTCCACATAAATGAATTGGGTGGGATTAGCTCGGTAGGGTCGTTCCTAAAAAAACAAAGCGCAAGGTATTGAAGCAATAATTTCATGGTCAACAAATTTTCTAATCGAGAAAAACGAAGCAAGTTAGCGAGTTTAAAAAATCGCAGGATTATAACCGTTCAGGTAAAAACTTTGAAATAGCTGAGGGAAGAATTATTAAAAACGAATTTTGAGTTCAGATTTGCCGTTTGAGCGTGTTTCAATAAAGGCCAGGATTTACTTAGCTTGTAAAGTCACAATCCCTTCCCACCCAGGTGGCGGATTTCCCTGGAATGATGCCATAAATTCCAGAAAAAATTCACTAGGCCCATCCTGGCCGTAATTATCCAACACAGTTTGGAAGATGGTTTCCGCTTTGTCCCAGAGTCCTAGACGGAATGCGTTGAGTCCAAGGGCGAATTGCTGATGCAAATCGAATTGGATTTTTTTAATATCGGCACTCATGCCGACGATTTCGACAAGTTCCAACGGCTCCGTTCGACCAACCAACCTAAACGCACCGACAGGACGATAAATAACATTCGTAATGCCTGTTGAAATTGCCGCTGAAGCTAAGATGCGTGTTCCCAAATATTTGTTAACGCCCTGAATGCGTGAAGCGGTATTGATGGTATCCCCAATCGCACGGTAATAACTGCCTTCGCCAGCTTCTATCCGACCCAGCGTCATGTCGCCTTCATGTAAACCGATGCGTGTAGGTAAGCGACCTGTAACGGTGGCCTCATTAAACTTATCGACGGCCAATTCCATTTCCAATGCGGCAAAACAAGCGGAAAGCCGTTGGGTTGTTTTGGTTGCATCCATCCAAACTGCCATCATGGCATCACCGGTTATGTCTGCGATAATGCCGTTATTAGAACTTACCGGATACCCCAAAACCTGGTAATAATCATTCAAAAGCGCCCACATTTCGCGCGGTGTATGTTGTGCTGCAACCGAGGTGTAACCTTCAATATCCGTAGCCAGGCATAAACCGTTTACGTCCTGTTCGGACTTTGGTTCGATAGCCCCTTTATCGGGATACCATTCTCCAGGCGATGCCGAAATGTAGGGTAGCCATTGCGGAAACACCTGACGGACAAAAGCCAGGATACGCTTTCTTTCATCCAACAAATCCCAGCGCGACCAAAGTAAGGACATCAACCATGACAGCGGCAATTGAATTAACGGCACGGCAATCGGCAACCACAACCCACTGCGGGAAAAACCCCACAATGCCATGCCAGTATAGGCACCGAATAGCGCTAAACTTGCCACAATGCCAGACAGGCCGGCAAATTGGGTCAGCACCAAAGCAACAGCCAAACCAAAAAATAAAATGACAAGAACGGCAGGGAAGGGCGGCCTGATGAATCGATCTTCCAAAAAGTTGGAAAACTCCGTCGCCATGATTTCAACGCCCGACATCCGCCCGCTGCGGGTATCTGTAAAGGGTGTTTGGAAAACGTCCGTTTTTCCGGGTGAAAATTTACGGTTAGATTTGCCGATGAACACCACTTTGCCCTCTAAATCGGACACTTTCCCTTGATAGACATCACTATAAGACACCATCTTAAAAGTTTGCGGTGGCCCGTAATAATCCAGGTATTGGCCGTCTTCATGGCAAATCAACGTGTTAAAGGTTATCTCCAAGTCGGATGGTGACGGCAAAATGTCCAAGTTTTTTTGTTCATCGGAAAAACATTGCTTACGTTGCTTGGTCAGCCAAGTGGAGAATGGACGGTCAGACTGAATAACGCCCTCTAAAACACCTTTGTCTTGCAGGTAATACAACCATGCCAACACGGGGAGGGTAGGGCTTTCCTTGAACATATCAAGAAAAGGCCAAACTGCCCGTATCGTAGGATTGCCAGCGTCGTTAGGCAGCGAAAACGGTGCGTGGTCTAAGGCGGTCCTGGCAAGGATCGCCGCAGGCCGGATTTTATGCATAAGGAGAACGCCTTGTTCGCCGGGTTGTTGGGTTTGCCCATTTTCTTCTTCGGCGGTTAATGCGTTGTGGCGTTCAGAACATTCTTCCCGCCCAGAAAATTCTTTGTCGTCGCTGTTAATTTTTTGCAGACAGTCGGCGATCAGCACATTCCCTGCTGACTTCATAGCCGAAGCCAAGGTGCTATCCTGACCAATGTGCGGCGTTATAAATTGAAGGTCAAAAACAACCAGCGCCGCACCTTGCCGCTGTAATTCTTGTATCAACTTGGCATGGTAACTGCGCCATCGGGTTAAATCCTGCCCCACCCCTAACCGGGTTTCCGATTCTTCATCCATCGCCACCACCACAACCTCTGGCGGCGGCGGACGCACGCCACGCAGTTGAAACAACGTATCCAGACCCAAGCTCGTTTCAAGGCTGGTCAAGTAATAAACGCCAGTGCCCAGCAGGAAGGTGACCAAAGCGATAAGGGTTGCGCGTGGGAATTGACGTGTCATCCATCAATTATACGTAACTATTCGGTGTTTTTGTTATCCCGAAAAGCTAGAGGAACTTTAGGTGTGGCTTACAGCAAAAAGCCTGTATGAAGTGAACGTTCTACAGGACACTGGAGCTACGAAATATCGGATTCCGCAAACTCCTTCCACTCAAGTAGGGTGCATTCTATGCACCAAATTCATTGGTGGGTAGTGGCAAAATCATAACTGATAAGTTACATTATAGATTTGCCATAAGATAATGATCCAAATGACAATAAAGTACACATGTCGGGCTTGCCAAAGCGAGAACAT
>NZ_AYLO01000023.1 GCF_000496735.2 Methyloglobulus morosus KoM1 | reverse complement strand
TCTGGTTTACATTAATGCATGAATTATCACATATTGCCTTGCATCTTAATGAAAATAATCCGTGTTTCTTTGATGATCTTGACCCAAATAACCAATTAGATGCTTTAGAAAATGAAGCTGATACTATGGCACTTGAAGCCTTGATCCCTAAAAAAATATGGATATCATCAAACATAACTTCCATTAGCACTAAATCTGACTTGAAGCAATTTGCTGATAACTTGTCAATTCATCATGCGATAGTTGCGGGCAGAATCCGTTCTGAAAGTAAGAACTATAGAACTTTTAGATCACTACTTGGCCAAGGTGAAGTAAGAAAGTTGTATGTGTATAACTCTAGTAAGACAATTAGGAAAAAGTCAATCCCCTCAACTTTTAGGGTTGGCGTAAACCAATGAATCTTATAGTTTCAACAATATAATCAACCTGTTCAACTCTATTAAACCACGCCCCGTCGGATTCCTGCCGTAACGCTGGTCAATAAAAGCATCGGTTATTTGTTCAATAGTAGCTGCCTGACTAAGTAATTTAGATTTAATACGTTCGGCAAAATCCCTGGCGCCTTCGCCCGGTTTTTTGGTTAACCCTGCCTTGGCGATTTTCTTTAAAAACCGGTTGTAGACTATCAACACCGGGTCGGTTGGTTTGGGCCGTCGGTACAGCAGGAAAAGGCTGAGTATCGCAGTGATGATGCCGACGATGCCCATCATCCAGTACACCATCGTCTTGAAATCGGCTATGCCGAATGAGGACAGGAAACTGGCCTGGTTGGTGTTGTTGTAATTGATGACCCAGCGTTGCCAGTTGTAATCGACGTTGCTCCAGAGTTGCCGGGCTTTTTTCAGGAAATCAAAAGTGGCCTGCGCACCCGCGCTTGGTGCGGCATAGCTGATAAGGCCGCCGGGGACGAGACGGGCGATGTCGATATTCTTTTCGATCCGTTCCGGGGCAATGGCGGCGGTCGGGTCAAACCTGACCCAGCCTTGTTTATCCAGCCAGACTTCCGCCCAGGCGTGGGCATCGGCTTGTTTAATTTCCAGGAAATTTCCCACCGCATTCCATTCCCCGCCCTGGTAGCCGGTGACGACCCGCGCGGGAATATTCGCCACCCGCATCAGGTACACAAAAGCGGAGGCATAATGGCTGCAAAACCCGTAGCGGGTTTCAAACAGGAAGGTTTCAATTGGGTTTTCTTCCATCAACGGCGGGGTTAGGGTGTAATGGAAGTCTTCTTCCCTAAAGTGGTTGAGGAGCTGATTGATAAACACGTCAGGCGGACTATCGAAGCCGTGCAATTGCGCAACCAGTTGCTTAATGTTTTCCGAGGGCTCACCCGGCAAGTGGCGCGCATCCTTAAATTCCGTTTTAGTTAGGTAGCCGGTATTGTAAGTGGGGTAAGAAACCAGCTTGAATTCGCTGCGCTTATCAAGATTATCCGATGTCAATAACTGATAATTGGCGTTTCTTTCTAAGGGTTTAGGGTAGTCTGCGGGCATATCCAAGGCGAAAACCCAGTTTTTTTCCTGCGGTTCCATCAACAGGGTGTACTGGTAAGGCGTTCCCATGTAAGTCAGCTTATCCAGATACTTTTGATAGGACAAGTCACTGGCTTGCGTCCACTTTTTGCCGTTGGTTTGGGTTAGTACGGGACCGCGCCAATAACGTTGCTTAGCGGGGGGAATCGCTCCAGCGAATTTCACCCTGAATACCAGTTCATCCGACATGCCGAGATCGGTGATGGAACCGGGTTCCATCGAATCGCTTAGCCCCATTTTGGCTTGATGGTCGTCGTTAAACAATAACCACCTCGGTGCTTCAACCCGTGGGAACAGGATGAACACCACGATAGCCATCGGTACGGCCTGGGCGATGATAACGGCGGCTTTTTTAAGCGCTACACTGGTTTGGGCGACATAACTGTTGATATAAACCAGCACTGCCAATAACACGCAGGTCACGAACAGGATATAAGCCGCCATCAGGATGCTCTGCTCATACAGGAACTGCGAGGCGGCAACGATGAACGCGAGGTAATTGATCAGGTAAAGGTCGCGTTCGGTTTTGATTTCCATCAACTTCAGGCCCAGCGCAATCACGAACAGGCTGGTGCCGCCGTCACGCCCCAAAAAGCCGCGATGCTGGACGTATAGGATCGCCATGCCGCTGACTATCAGCAGCAAAATAACCGGAAAAGTGGGTAAGCGTTCGGGCTTCCAGATACCGACAAACCGCCAAGCCAGTAAAAAACAAAAATAGCCGAACACGCCCCAATGCAGGTGATAGACGTGCGGCAATACGATCAAGCCGATAGACGACAGCAAAAATATCAGGATTTCTTTGTTGTGGGCAGGATTGGTAGCCATAGCGATCAAAACAAAGCCAAGGCTTCCAGGCATTTTCGGTAATGTGCCGGGCCGTAGCCGGGTTCCAACCGCAAACCTGGGAGAATGAAGCCATAGCTTACTCCCGCTTGTTCCGCATCAACCACCCATCGGCATAAATGGCTAAGGCGTTCCTCAAGCGAATGCCCGGGCGCTTGCCCATAATCCAGCCAGATTTCTGCAGAACTTTCACCGCCATACTGTTTGGTGAATAAGCCCAACCCTTTTGCATAAGCCTTCCAGTGCAAGTGTTTGATGGGATCGCCGGGCTGGTAACCCTGCAATCCATAAAATTCATCGCCGCCTTTTTTGAAACGTCCCTGCTGATTTTGAGTTGATCCCGTCTCCGGAAATGGAATTTCCTGGTTTGCGGGTTTTGGGTAAACCAGCGCCTTACCGTTAAACCTTATCGGCGACCAGGCGCGGAACAAACCTAAGGGATAAGTGCTGAAAACCGTTACCGTTCCAGCTGGATGCCAGCCCCGCTTCTGGGTAAGGTCGTATAAGGTTAGGTGTGCTTTGCTATTTGCTTTCAGATTGAAGTTTTCGACGGTTTTCAATTTGACCTGCACATACTGGCGTTCAACGGAGGTGGGGTTATCGATATGCACCCCGAAACCTGCCGCCTCGCCCGCAAAAACCGGGTTCGCCTGACCTTCCTGGATCGTCAATCCAGCCAGGGATTTATAGGTGTGCAAAATAGTGATAAAAAATATACTGCCGAGCAAAAAAGCCAGCATATAGGCTAGATTGTTGTTGTAGACAAAGGCGATCAAAGCCAGCAAAAGGATCAGCAAGCCGAAGCCAAGGCCGCGCTTAGTCGGCAAAATAAATATCCGCCGCTGGTTGAGCGTTAAGGGCTTGCCGTCTACTGTCCTCTCCCCTAAGAAAAACCTGTCCAATCCGTAGCGTTCTTTTAATGCCTTAAGCTTCAATGCACGGCAACCTTGGCCAAAATGGGTGCGACGATGGCTTCCGAATCATTATTGCCAGACCTTAACCGATGGCCTGCGACCGCCGCCAGCACGGCTTGAAGGTCTTCCGGGATGACCGCATCGCGGTTGTCCATAAAAGTCCAAGCCTTGGCGGCGGTCAACAGCGCCAGTCCGGCCCGCGGCGACAGTCCGCAATGGTATTCGGGCGATTCGCGGGTAAAGTTAATGATGGCTTGGCAGTAATCCAGCAAGGCGCTGGACACATGTACATCCGTAACAGCCTGTTGAAGGTTCTGTAACTGTTCCGGCGTGAGCTGGGTCGACAAGGTGCTGATCAAACTGTGACGGTTTATGCCCGTCAACAATTGCCTTTCGTATTGCGGATCGGGATAACCCAACTCAATCCGCATCAGGAAACGGTCAAGCTGGGACTCCGGCAAGGGGAAAGTGCCTATCTGGTGCGAGGGGTTTTGTGTTGCAATCACGAAGAAAGGTTCTGGCAATTGGTAGGTTACGCCTTCTACCGTTACCTGATGTTCCTCCATCGCTTCCAGCAAGGCGCTTTGGGCTTTAGGTGTCGAACGGTTAATCTCATCTGCCAGCACCATCTGGTTGAAAATCGGCCCCGGATGGAACTTGAATTCATGGTTTTTGCCGTCGAAAACCGATGCGCCGATGATGTCGGCCGGTAAAATATCGCTGGTAAATTGGATACGCTGGTAATTCATCCCCAACAACTTCGCCAGCGTATGCGCCAACGTCGTTTTGCCGACACCGGGGATATCTTCTATCAACAAATGCCCGCGCGCCAGCAAGCAACACAGCGCCAGTCGGATTTGCCTTTCCTTGCCAAGGATTACTTGATTGGCTTCCTTAAGTACCTGCTGGATGTCATTTTGCATAGTTAATGGTAGGATGCTTGAAATATCAGTTGTTGCCCATAGTATATATCAATGCCTTGTTATACTGGGCTAAGCAAAGGCAGGAGTATTGCAATGAAAGAATATGAAGAAGTCCGTAGCCATCTGATTGAAATGTTAGAAGAATTGG
>NZ_AYLO01000022.1 GCF_000496735.2 Methyloglobulus morosus KoM1 | reverse complement strand
TTGTCTTGGTCGTGCGATCATTGCCTCCCATATTTAGTCTTTACTTTAAATTATGATTATAACCCTATGTTCATAATATTAATACTTATTGGGATTGGTATAACATGTTCGCACATCCCTGTAAGTCTCATTCATTTCGCATATCAAGTGTTTTGCTCATCGTCCTGTGCCTGTTTTCAACGGCATCCCGTAGTCAAGATGAGGGTGGCGGCGCACCGTCCCCAACGACCGCGACGATCCAACCCGGTACCAATTCACCATCGATAGATCAAGCGCTGGTCCCTGAGGGCGTTTTCGCCGAGCAACTCGCCGAGTCATTAAAGCTTGGCCCGGTGGTAACGGACGAGGCAAAGGCGGAAGCACTGTTGAGCGGGCTGGGTGTTGAACCCAAAAATGGCTGGATTGCTGAATATCCAGTTACCCCGGACGTACTTGGCGACATCGAAAATGGAGTTTCCAAAGCTAGCGATCAGGGAAAAATCACGCTAAGGAAGATGCGCTTAAACTTATTGGCGATGTGAAGGCCAAGCTGGGATTTGACGTTGACCCGGGTTCAAAAGCCCCTGTCGGACTGACCGAAAAGCCGGGCAATAAAATAATTAGCAATGCCCTTAAATTAAGGCGAGAAGACTATGAGAATGTTGAAGCTAATTCTTATCTTTTTGATCTTGCAGGCACTCTCTGCCAATGCTGAAGTGTTCAAATGTAGGTCATCCACTGGGGAAATTGTCTATAAGCCAACGCCTTGTTCAATAAATGAAACCGCTGTGGGTCAGCTAAAAATAAAAGAAATGACACGGCAGGAAATAGAAAAGGCGAAGGCACTACGAAAATCCGAAGACGAAGGGGAGGCCGCTTATGACGCTGAAAATGCAAAAGCGGAAAAACAGCGGCAAGATGAGTTGGCTCGACAACAAGAATTAGAACTTGAACAGCGCAGGATTAAGGCACAAGAAGAGGCTGACGCCAATCGTAGACGGACGTTGAGGCCTGGGGGGTGGCCTTATCAGCCTATGTATCAATAATGTAAACCTTCTTTAGTATGAATCATCAGCGTGAATTAATTGACTGTGGGTAAAAATTTGAGGCAGGAGGCCTGGCTGCCGTTTAGCGGCATCAATTCACTGGAATAGGCAAAAATTGCGACCACTTAACTTTTCCGCCTGCCTCATCCTGGTTGGGCAGGTATGATACATCCCAGCCACCGCCTAGCGCTTTAATAAGAAGCACGCAAGCGACCAAGCGCTGCCCCTGGAGATTAACTGCCGTATTCTCATTCGAGAGCGCGGACGCTTGGGCGATCATCACATTAAGGTAGCTGACAGTCCCTGCCTTGTATTGGTTGGTGGTCAATAAAACTGCCTTTTGTGCCGCGTCTATCACTTTGTTTTGGATTTCCAGTTCCTGTTCCAGGATGCGCAATGCGGCCAGATTGTCTTCCACATCTTGAAAACTGACCAAAACCGCTTGGCGATAGGCCGCTACGCTTGCATCAAAAGTATCTATGGCTTGCTGCATTTCTGCGCCACGTGTGCCACCATCAAATAGGGGTATTGCTAAAGCCGCCGGCCCGAGCGCCCAATAGCGTGCGCCGGTAGCCAATAAACTTGATAAGGAACTGGATTGGGTACCTTTACTGGCAGAAAGGCTCAAAGTAGGAAAATAGGCGGCTTTGGCCACGCCTATCTGGGCATTGGCGGCAGCGACTTGGCGTTCAGCGGTCGCGACATCAGGGCGCCGTTCTAAAAGTTGCGACGGGATACTGACCGGAATCGGTGGGGGTTGTAGGCTTAGCGGAGCGGGTAGGATTGAGATTTCGGCAGGCGTTTTGCCCATCAAAACCGCAATCGCATGTTCAAATTGCGACCGCTGCACGCCAATGTTGATGGCTTGAACCCGTGCGGATTCAAGCTGCACTTCAGCCTGGACAACATCCGACTTAGCGGCAACCCCGACGGCATAGCGGTTTTGTGTGATCTTAAGGGTTTTTTCATAAGTTTCGACAGTACCATTCAGGAGCTTGACCTGGGCATCCAGCGCACGCAGTTGAAAGTAGTCTTGCGCCAATGTTGACTGCGTTGATAAACGCAAAGCTTGTAACGTGGCAGCGCTGGCTTGGGCGCCAGCTTCACTGGCTTCGACCTGCCTTCGTACACTGCCCCATATATCAGGCTCCCATGTTGCGCTGAGTCCTGCCGCAAACAGGTTTCGGATACCGCTTACTGCGACGCTTTGGCCAGTCGCCGCGCGAAAACGGTTAGCGGTCGCTGTCCCATTGGCCGTGGGAAAATATGCCGCTATTGCCGCCTGCACGAGGGATTGGGAGTTTCGGTATTGTGCCTCGGCTTGGGCGATAGACTGGTTAGAAATAGTGACTTGTTCTTCCAATTTATCCAGATAAGGGTCCTTAAAAACCTGCCACCATTTTTCAGGAATAGCGTGATCTAGCGGTTGTGCCTGTTTCCAGCCCTTAAGTTCTTTGAAATGTGTCGTGGTTATGACGGTCGGGCGACGGTAATCCGGCCCTACCGTACAAGCAGTCAGTATCAAAGGGTAAGCTAAACTCAGCAACCTTAATAAATGGGTTATCATAAATAATTTACAAAATATTAATCGTAGCACCGTGAACACACCGCATTTATCAGGTTGAAAATGGTCGTGAACTACTGTGGAACGCATTGCCGCACCACGTTTGAAAGCGATCCAGGTAAAGATAAATGATAGGGGTCGTGTACAGCGTAAGCACTTGGCTAAACAACAACCCGCCGACGATAGCCATACCTAGTGGCCGGCGCAATTCTGCCCCGTAACCGGTTCCGAATGCCAGCGGTAAGGCAGTCAGCAAGGCCGCAAACGTCGTCATCATAATGGGCCGAAACCGCATCATACATGCATCGACTATCGCTTCATCAGGGCTTATGCTGAGGGTTCGCTCGGCATGGACTGCAAAATCTATCATCATGATGGCGTTCTTTTTTACGATGCCAACCAACAAAATCACCCCGATCATGGCAATGATGCTGAATTCGGTTTGAAACGCCATGAGCGCCAGGATTGCACCGACACCAGCCGATGGCAAGGTAGAAAGGATAGTCAGCGGATGGATGTAACTCTCGTATAAAATCCCAAGGACAATATAAATTGAGACCAAAGCGGCAAGGATCAACCAGGGCTGATTTTTCAAGGATTGCTGAAAGGCCTTGGCCGTACCCTGAAAGCTGCCGCGTATTGACGCGGGAACGCGCAGATCCTGCATCGTTTCAGTTATCACTTGGGTTGCCATTGACAGCGAAGCGTCAGCTTTAAGGTTAAATGAGATAGTGCCGGTGGGAAATTGGCTTTGATGGTTGACCGACAAAGGCGTGTTAGTTGGCCCATAACTGGCAATCGCAGATAAGGGTATTTGCGGGCTAGACGAAGATTGGATGCCGGACGGCACACTCACATAGATGTTTTTCAGGATTTCAGGGTCTTGTGAGTATTCAGGGGCGACTTCCATGATGACATGGTATTGATTGAGCGGGTTGTAGATGACGGAGACCTGCCTTTGCCCGAAAGCATTGTTCAGTGTCGCATCGATCAACGATTGATTTACCCCCAGCCGCGCCGCCGAGCTGCGGTCTATCTGCAGGGCGATTTGTTGGCCTTTATCCTGCTGGTTGGTATTGACATCCGCCAATTCGGGCCGCTGTGACAGGGCTTTAACGATTAGGGGTATCCAAGTCCTAAGCTCCGGCAGATGATCGGCTTGTAAGGCGTATTCGAACATGGCAGAGGATCCGCGTGCGCCAATGCGGAGATCCTGTGGGGACTGCAATATCAATCTTGCCCCCGGCTCGTTCTCAAGTTTACCGCGCAGGCGTGCCATCAACTGATTGACATTGAGTCTGCGTTCTTCCAACGGTTTGAGGGTGGCGAACATTGTCCCGCTATTGCTGTCCCGCTGTCCGCCCGTAAATCCGATAACCGTGACGATTTCAGGGTCTTGGTGCACAATATCGACAAAGTCAGCCAGTTTTTTTCGCATAGCCTGCGATGAAATACTTTGGTCTGCTTGAATAGTCCCCGATAGCCTGCCCGTATCCTGAACGGGAAAGAAACCTTTAGGTACGATGATATAAAGGTAAATATTCAATAGTATTGTGCATAATAGGATCAGCATAATCAGTGGCCCGTGCCGTAATGCCCAGTGCAAGGAGCGCCCGTAGCCGCCGATCCAGCGTTTGAACAGTTGTTCGCTCGAAAAATAAAGTCGTCCGTGCGGCTGGTTTTGTTCAGGCTTCAGCCAAAGGGCGCAAAGCATCGGCGTGGTGGTAAGGGAAACCACTAGCGAAACCAATACGGCTGCAGACAGCGTGACCGCAAATTCCTGGAAAAGTCGCCCAACTATCCCGCCCATCAGTAAAATGGGAATGAACACGGCAATGAGGGAGAGGCTCATGGTGAGCACCGTAAAACCCACTTCGCCCGAACCCTTTACAGCCGCTTCCCTCGGCGGAACGCCTTGTTCGATATAACGCGATGTATTTTCCAATACAACAATTGCATCATCCACAACAAAACCTGTGGCGATGGTGAGAGCCATCAAAGAAAGGTTATCCAGGCTATAACCGCATAAATACATGACGCCGAAAGTCCCGATGAGGGACACCGGCACGGTGATGATAGGAATCATTGAAGAGCGCAGGTTACGCAAGAACAGGAACACCACCAGAATCACCAGGACGACAGCAAGCAAAAGGCTGTGTTCCACTTCGCGCAATGACGCACGGATGGTGATGGACCTGTCCAGCACCACGGAAAGGTCGATTGCACGCGGGATTGAGGCTTGCAGTTGGGGGAAAAGCACTTTTATTTTATCGACAGTTTCGATGATATTGGCACCGGATTGTTTACTAATGACCAACAAAACCGACGTTTTGCCGTCCTTAAGCCCAGAGGTCCGCAAATCTTCAACGGATTCGATGGCTTTGCCGAGATCGGAGAGACGGACGGTAGCGCCGTTGCGATAAGTTATGATAAGCGGCATATAATCGCTTGCGGCTTTGGCCTGGTCATTGGCGTAAATCAGCCAATTATGCGATGCGTCTTCCAGTGAACCTTTAGGGCGGTTGACATTGGTGGCGGCAATGGCATTGCGGACATCTTCAAACCCGATCCCATACTTGGCGAGAGCGTCGGGATTCAGTTCAATCCTGACCGCAGGCAACGAGCTACCGCCGACAGTCACCTGTCCGATCCCTTGGATTTGAGATATTTTTTGGGCCAGTACTGTCGAAGCCGCGTCGTACAACTGGCCTTTGGTCATGGTTTCCGACGTTAAGGCCAGGATCATAATCGGCGAGTCAGCCGGGTTAACCTTACGGTAACTGGGACGACTGGGCATATTGGTAGGCAGCAGGTTGTTCGCCGCATTGATCGCCGCCTGCACGTCCCGTGCGGCACCATCGATGTCACGGTCAAGGTCAAACTGCAAGGTGATACCCGTCGTTCCAACCGAACTCGAAGACGTTATTTCTGTGATGCCGGCGATATGACCAAGTGCACGTTCCAACGGGGTAGCCACTGAAGTGCCCATCGTTTCAGGGCTAGCCCCTGGCAACGAAGCTTGTACCGAAATGGTAGGGAAATCGACTTGCGGCAACGGTGCGATCGGCAACTGGAAGAAGGCGATCAAGCCAGCCAGTGTAACCGCCAATGTAAGCAGTGTAGTCGCCACCGGGCGGTAGACACAATAAGCGGATAGGCTCATCGCGAATTCTCGCCAGGATCAAGAAGGTTAGAATTACCTGCATTTTGGGAACCCGAGAGGCGCATTTTCAACCTGTCAAAAGCCAAGTAAATCACTGGCGTAGTGAACAGCGTCAGCATTTGGCTCAGGATCAACCCGCCTACCATCGTTATCCCTAAAGGGTGGCGCAGTTCCGACCCTACACCGGTGCCTATCATCAATGGAAGGGCGCTTAGCAATGCGGCCATTGTCGTCATCATAATTGGCCGAAAGCGCAGGAGACAGGCTTGATAAATGGCTTCACGTGCCGATTTGCCTTCCCTGCGTTGTGCATCAAGGGCGAAATCTATCATCATGATGGCGTTTTTCTTGACGATACCGATGAGCAAAATAATGCCAATGATGGAGATAATCCCCAAATCGTTACCCGACAACATAAGTGCAAGCAGCGCGCCGACCGCCGCAGAGGGCAAGGTCGAAAGGATCGTGACCGGGTGTATATAGCTCTCATAGAGCACACCTAACACGATGTACACGGTAATGATGGCTGCAAGTATCAACCAAAGTGTGTTCGTTAGCGATGAGCTAAAAGCCAACAGGGTTCCCTGATAATTGGCCTGTACACTGAGGGGCAGCCCTATTTCGCGCTTGGCTGTTTCGATGGCCTCTATCGCTTCACCAAGAAAAGCGCCTGGGGTTAGGTTAAAAGAAACGGTGGCGGCAGGGAACTGTGCCAGATGATTGGTGATAAGGGGGGCCGATTGTTCCGACACTGTGGCAATCGCCGATAGCGGCACTTGTGTCCCATTCGTGGAGGCAATCCGAAGAGCTTTCAAATCCTCCAGCCCTTGTCGATATTCGGGCTTCACTTCGAGTACGACACGGTATTGGTTGGACTGGGTAAAAATTGTGGAAACCAGCCGCTGCCCAAAAGCGTCATACAGGGCATTATCTATAGCGGCAATGCTTACGCCTAGACGGCTTGCCGTGCTTCGGTCGATAGCCACAAACGCTTGTAAGCCCCGATCCTGAAGGTCGCTGGCGACATCTGAAAATTGCGGTTGCTTGGCAAGTTGTTCAACAAGCAGCGCCGTCCAATGGCTTAGCTCCTCACGGTTGGCCGAATCCAAAGTAAACTGGTACTGGTTTCGGCTAACACGATTTTCAATGGTGAGGTCTTGCACAGGCTGCATGTATAAGGTAATACCTTCTACTTGATCCAGGTTGGCTTTCAGCCGTTGGATAACGTCCATGACTTTGATCCCGCGTTCAGCCAGCGGTTTCAGGTTGATCGTCAATCGCCCGGCATTCAACGTCGGATTCGCGCCATCTACGCCGATAAAGGAAGAAACGCTTTCGACCGCCGGATCTTCTCGGATAACTTTGATCAAGGCTTGTTGGCGTCCGGACATGGCGGCAAAGGAAATGGACTGCGGTGCCTCGGAAATGCCTTGGATTACCCCTGTGTCCTGGATCGGAAAGAATCCCCTGGGTACGAGGATAAACAGCAGCACGGTAAATGCCAGGGTTGTGAGCGCCACCAGCAATGTTATCCCCTGATGTTCTAGGACCCAATCCAGTATCTTGGCATAGCCAGAGGTGACCCTTTCGAAAAACCTTCCGCTGGCTAAATAAAACTTGCCCTTTCGTCCTTCGGAAGCCGGACGTAACATTTTTGCGCACATCATGGGCGTGAGGGTCAGGGAAATGAAAGCGGAAATAAGGATAGCCACTGCCAGCGTAATGGCAAATTCGCGGAATAGCCGTCCGACCACGTCTCCCATAAACAATAAGGGGATCAGGACGGCGACCAGCGAAAAAGTCAGCGAAATAATTGTGAAGGCAATTTGTTCGGAACCCTTGAGGGCTGCATTATGGGGTGATTCCCCTTGTTCGATGTAGCGGCTTATGTTTTCGATCACGACGATGGCATCGTCTACCACGAAGCCGGTGGCAATGGTAAGCGCCATGAGGGTCAGGTTATTGATGCTGAAACCAGCCAGGTACATCACCCCAAAAGTGCCTATTAGCGACAATGGGACAACAATGGCGGGAATGGCGGTCGCAAATGCATTCCGTAAGAAGAGGAAAATGACCAGCACCACAAGCGCCAGCGCGAACAAAAGCTCAATTTGGACATCACGCACAGAGGCACGAATGGTGGTCGTGCGGTCTGTCATCAACACAACGCTCAGGTCGGCTGGCAAGCCCTCTTGCAATTGGGGTAAAAGATGCTGAATCCTGTCGACAACCTCAATAATATTCGTGCCCGGCTGACGTTGAACATTGACGATAATCGCCGACGATCTATTAGCCCAGGCCGCCAATCTTATGTTTTCTGCGTCATCCTTGGCATCGGCAACATCCGATAAGTGTACAGGCCGGCTATTACGGTAAGCGATAACCAGTGCCCCGTATTCTGCCGCCGACCGGATCTGGTCATTGGCGTCGATAATGGCTGACCGGGTCGGGCCATCGAATGTGCCCTTGGGCTGATTGACATTAGCACTGGCTATCGCCGTGCGCAGGTCTTCCAGGCTTAAGCCGTAAGCGGCCAGCGCAGAGGGATTGGCGCGGATGCGGACTGCCGGTCGTTGCCCTCCGCTGATGGTGACAAGCCCGACACCTGACAATTGCGAAAGCTTTTGCGCCAAACGGGTTTCCACCAAGTCCTCGACTTTGGGCAAGGCGAGCGTCTTCGAACTGACGGCGAGCGTCAGGATCGGCGCATCGGCGGGGTTGATCTTGCTGTAGATCGGCGGCATCGGCAGGTCGGTCGGTAGGTAATTGGTGGCGGCATTGATGGCCGCTTGCACTTCTTGTTCGGCAATATCGAGGCTCAAGTTCAGGTTAAATTGCAAGGTTATGACCGACGCGCCGCCTGAACTGGTAGAAGACATCTGGTTTAAACCGGGCAACTGGCCGAGTTGCCGCTCCAGCGGTGCGGTGACCAACGAGGTCATGACTTCCTGGCTAGCGCCTGGATAAAGGGTAGCTACCTGGATAGTTGGATAATCAACTTGTGGCAAAGCCGAAATAGGCAATTCCCGGTAAGCCACTATCCCGACCAGCAGCAATGCCAGCATCAACAATGATGTGGCGACCGGACGTAATATGAAGATGCGTGAAGGATTCATGGCTGGAACGTATTTACCAAAGCTAGGGGCATCTGAGTATTGTCAAGGGTTACTCGCGGTTTTCGCCTTTAGGGCCGTTGCCTCGGTGGTGTCCTATATCTGGAAGAGGGGAGATTGGTTCAGCGCTAATGCCTGCATCGGCAGTGACCAGTTTGACCTTCATATTATCCCGCAGCTTGTCGGCGCCATCCACCACGACGCGTTCTTTGGGTTGAAGGCCATTTAGCACGGCTACCTTTTCGTTTTCGGTCGGCCCTAACTTTACGGGCCGTACATTGACCGTTTGGCCGTCATTCACGACATAAACGAAAGTACCTATGACTCCCCTTTGAATGGCGGCAGTCGGTATGACCGTTATGTCTTTCAAGGTATCCATGTGCATCTTGATATTAACAAATTGGTTTGAAAACAACGCCAGGTCTTCATTGGCAAACTGGCCTTTCAGCTTAACAGTGCCCGTGGTCGTGTCGATCTGGTTGTCCACTGCCCAAAGTTGCCCATTGGCAAGCTTGTTTTTGCCGCTACGGTCATACGCTTCAATGGTTAGGGTATTGCCTAAACGAAACTGTTCCATCACAGCCGGGACAGTGTCTTCGGGTAGCGTAAATATCACGGCAATAGGTTGAATTTGTGTGATGACGGCAAGCCCACCGGTATCGGCAGCGTGGACAATATTGCCCTGGTCAACTAACCTTATGCCTATACGCCCTGTGATGGGTGAGTTGATTCTGGAATAACTGACCTGAAGCTTGGCATTGGCTACCAGGCCGCGGTCCATTTCCACTGTGCCTTGGTATTGCTTTACTAGCCATTCCTGTGTAATAGCTTGCTGCGCCGCTATGGAGTCTTGATTCAATAGGGTTTTGTAGCGGACAAGGTCAACCTTGGCATTTTGTAACAGCGCTTCATCGCGCAGCAATTGGCCTTCCGCTTGCATAAGCTGTACCTGGAAAGCACGCGGGTCGATTTGTGCCAAAAGATCGCCTTCTTTGACCATTTGCCCTTCCTTGAATGCGATATGGACCAGTTCCCCATCAACCCGGGACCTGACGGTGACGGTACGTAATGGTGTGACTGTACCCAAACCCGTCAGGTACACTGGAAAGTCCCCTCGAGTCGCTGCGATTGCGGCCACTGCGATAGCCGGATCAGTGAGTTTGAGTGAATTGTTATGGCCCATTTTTTCCGGTTCGCCACCACCGGCATTTCTGAGAAGATAGGCCGCCGCAATCAGCAAGACAATTGCCAACCCTACTAGCCAATGAAATTTTTTTGTCGCTTCTTTGTTGTCCCTCATCTTCATCAGCAGTATGTTCCTTGCTAAGTTAACCTTTAGGATTGATTTGCATTCAATGCTTTATTTTACATTAGAGACATAGCAGGTTGATAAAAAACCCCACGAATTGCAACCCTGCTAAAAAACCACCGTTATTTTTAAGATACCAACATAGGTTGTGAAAATGGGGTTAACCTCGGTTTGTCGTTTTTGTCCCCAAGTTTTCTCATGCCATGGGGCGTAAGCGCTGTCGTTTCTATAGGCTCTCTATTGATTCGGCCTTGTGAAGTATTAAGTTTCCGTTCGCCTGTCGAAAGGCGGCGTGTGCTTCGACAAGGCTCTCCTGAGCTTAGTCGAAGGGCTCAGCACGAAC
>NZ_AYLO01000021.1 GCF_000496735.2 Methyloglobulus morosus KoM1 | reverse complement strand
CTTGAGGCGACGTTGCCGTTGGCATCGTAGGTCATGGCAGACGAGGCCGCACTACAGCCGGAGCCGCCGGGCTGGTCGGTGCCGGTAGATTTCACCACGCCCAGGACGGTGGTGAAGTGGGTGGTCCTGATTGAGCCTAACGGGTCGGTGACGGCGGTGCTGCTGCCGTCGGGGGCGTAGTTCAGGCTGTATTTCTCAATATTTCCACTGGAGAACTCGTTGAAAGCCCTGCCGTTGGCGTCGTACTGGTAAGTCATGGTGCGAATGCCGTTTTCGTCGATTACACCAGTTAGGGCATTGGCATAGCTGACCCCGGCATTGGGGGTGGCGGAAACGTTGGCGGCTTCCCCGGCATCGTTGCCATAAACATAGGTGACCTTGGGGTTGTCGGTCAGGACTGTAGGCGTGTTGTCAGGGTAGTTGACGGTCTTGAGGTTGCCGGAGGGGTCATAACTGTAGCTGGTGATGTTGCCGACGGGGTCGGCCATCGTGGCCAATTGGCCACCAGAGTAAGTAAAATTCAAGCTTCGCCCAAAGTTGTCGGTGACTTGGATGAGGAAGCCAGGAAATGCTGCAATAGCTGATGGCGTAGTATTGGTGCTGTAGGTTAGGGTTTGGGTGAGACCGTTTGGTTGTGTGATGGTCAGCAAGTCGCCAATGGGGCTGAAGGTTTCAACAGTATTATCAGGGGTAGACACCGTCCAGCCGGTACGCACACCTGCGCTCAAGTTTTCTTGTAGGCGGTAAGTGACATCGGCATCGGGTTGCCAAGCACCTGACACCAAGTTGTAGTTAAAGGCTTGGCCGCTGCTGAGGGTCAACTTGACTTGGGTGGCCGATAGGACAGTCAGGCCTTTGTAATAATTGTGCGACCATTGGAAACCTATTGGGTTACGGGTGATTCCCGCCGTGCCGAACGTGGTCAAGTATTGGTAGCTTGCCAAGCTGTTGTAGTGACGGCTGAAATGCAAGGGCGATGTGCCTTGGGTTGAAAAATCAGCGATGTCGAAATGCTTGTTACCAGTAACAATGTTTACCGGTTTAGGCGTTGAAGGGCATCCCGGTGGGGTTTTGGGCGGCGGTTCGCAACTGCCGGTGTCGGGGTTTAGCGGTTTGCTGGGGTCGGAGCATGTACCAGAGGCGGTGTCTGGGACGCGTACCGCAGTAGCGCCAGCTTCACAAAAGCCGTTAGTAAAATATGCATTGCTAGAAAAAACGAACCAAGTTGTGAAGGGTCCACCACAAAAATATTCGTTTGGCACACCATTTGGGTCTCTTTGTCTTACACGTTGACAACTGTGCAAGTAAGTTTTTATATGGCGGGAATTTGAACTGTTAAACAATATATTAGCTTGATCTTCAGTTAATTTCCTTGTACGTTCACAGGCTTGTGCATAGCTTGAAAACTGCCCTATACTGGACTGGCCGAAGATATACCAATAATAATCTGCGCTGGCATTGGTTGTGGTAAAAAAGCTAAATAGCAGTAAGGCCGTAAGCCACGTAGGATACGCACCGCGTACGTGTTGGACTTTGGTGTTACGCGGTGCGTACCCTACCACTCTTGCTGTTATCCCCCGATCCGCCATCTATTGACACCCGCTGTTTGCTGTTTGGAAAAAAAGTGACCTTCGTGAATGCGCCAGTTTATACGGGACACAGCTACCAACCACCCTATTAAGAACACCCATGTGGACTGACGTTTAAGGCATTTTCCGATAGGCTTATATGCCCTAGAACAAAGGGGTTGCATATTCGACCACTTAGCCACCAATCCCTAACGCCAAAAATATTCCGCGCATCTTAGTGGCTTTCTTTCTGAATGTCCATAATTTGGCCTTTGCGGATTCAAAAATGGACAATTTTATCCAAATTTGTGAAGCTGTCGACGTTTCTGGGCTGTTGTGGACAGCCGTCAAGTGACGTTTGGCTTGCCCCCTTATGGCGGCGAACTCTTTTTAAGCCCCCGCCTTTGGGTGTGCCGCCAGGATGCGGTAGACGCTGGCCTCGCCGATATTGAGTCGCTTGGCGATGCCGGTTTTCGCCAGGCCGCTGGCGGCGAGGGCAATAACTTCTTGGCGCAGGTCGTCCGGGATCGGCTTGCGCCCCTTGTATTTGCCGGCGGCCTTGGCCTTGGCGACCCCTTCGCGCTGCCGCTCCAGCATCATTTCCCGCTCGAACTGGGCGATGCCGCCCAGGACGGTCAACATGAGCTTGCCGGTCGGGGTCTGGGTGTCCATCCCCAAGTTAAGGATACGCAAGCCCACCGCTTTCTGTTCCAAGGCCTTGACGGTTGACATCAAGTCCGCCACCGACCGTGCCAGGCGGTCGAGCTTGGTGGCGACCAGCACGTCGCCCTCCCTTGCAAATTCCAGGGCCGCTTCAAGTTGGGCACGGACGGCAACGGAGGACACCTGCTCCCGGAAGATTTTTTGGCACTGGGCGGCTTCCAGTTCCCGAAGTTGCGCCTCAAGGCCGGCCAATTGGTCTACCGTCGAAGTCCGTGCGTAGCCGATGATCATATTTCCCTCACTGGAATTTTAGGGGTTGTGATAGGGTGTCGATCATAAATCAAAAAGCGGCCTATTGATAGGCTTTTATGGGGTTTGCCCACCTCTCACTGGAGCAGGGCCTATTGATAGGTTAGATTTATCAGATTCCGATCCAGAGTGACTGTCTATGACAGAAAAACGAACCATGCCATGACCCAACCCCACAAAGGACAGGACAGCACCAAACTACTAAACGAGGGTGAGTTTAAACTAACGGCACCAAAGTCCCATAGGATTTAAAGGGCATTCTGGGGAAGCAAGCCTATATCAAAGGTGTAAGTGTATCGAAATAGCCTAAAATGGATTTTGGGGCAGTAGAGTTAGCGTGCCATAACAACAACGATCACCAAGGATATAAGACCGCATGGCACGCCTGACCATATTGACCCAGGAAGAAATCGACGCGCTGTATGCGATCCCCCCGCTGGATGATGAAGAGCGGTCTTTCCTGTTCAGCCTCGACAATGAAGACAGGGCTGTCCTTGATACCCTGGGAAACGACACCGCCCGCAAAGTCGATTATATCCTCCAACTGGGTTATTACCGGGCCATCGGCACCTTCTTCCTGTTCAGCTTCCAAAAAGTGAAGGGTGAAGTTGAGTTCATCCTGCAACAGTATTTCCCGGGGGAACCCTTCCTAAAAAAGCAGGTGTCGAAAAACCACCACTACCAAAACCGTTGTGCCGTCATGAACCAGTTTGGGCTAAGGGACGCCGATGCCGGATTTCAAAGACAATTGCTCAAGGAAGCGAAAGCGCTTGCCAAACGCCATGTGCTGTCCCGGTTCGTTCTGGAAGAACTGCTGTCCTACTGCCAATTGCAAAATGTGCTCAGGCCTGCATACTCAAGCTTACAGGACATAGTATCCATCGCACTTCGGGAGGAGCGTAAGCGGCTGGTCACCAAGCTCTATACCGATACCGACAAAGGGCTTCGTGGGCAATTGGACAAGCTGTTGGCCAACGACGAGTTGTTTTATAACCTCACTTTGCTCAAAAAAGACCAGAAGGATTTCAGCATCACCGAGATCAAGAAAAGTGTCGCCAAACAACAACTGGTCATCGGCATTTACCGAGAGTCCCAACTGTTGATGCCGAAACTGGGCATTTCCAAACAGAACATCATCTACTATGCGAACCTGGCGGAGTTTTACAGCATCCAGAAGCTCCGTCGCTTTGCCGACAAAAACCTGGTGCGCCTGTATTTGCTCTGTTATGCCCATCACCGCTTCCTCAAAATCAATGACCATCTGGTGTCTAGTTTGATCCAGAAGATGGCCAAGTATTCCGACGGCGCGGACGACTATCAACGCTCCAAAATTGAGTTGATGGAAACCGAGGACACGCGATTGCGGAAACAGGCGTTCCAGGTGATGGCGGTTAATATAGACAGCCGGATTCCCGATGACCAAGTCCGGGCCAAGGCCTTTGAAGTGGTGCCGCTTGAGGGATACAAACAATTCCTCAAGGATTTTGACAAGCCCAACCTGGACCGGGACTTTTACCGCTGGCAATACTACGGGGAGATTGCACTGACGGTAAAGAAAAATATCCGCCCACTGTTCAAGGTATTGGAATTTTCCTGTACCAAGGACAACTTGACCCGGGCGGTTGCATTTTTAAGGTGGCACCTGGAGGGTGGGCAGCCGTTCCGGGATTATCGCTATCAAGACGTGCCGATGGATTTTTGCCCACCCGCGTTGAAAAAGTTCCTGACCTACAAAGTGTCCATCAATGGGCAACCGTCGGTCAAAAAGGTGGATGGCGACCGCTATGAAAGCATGGTGTACCACCAACTTAAGCAGGGCATGGCCAACACGGCGGTGTTCGTCAAGGACAGCCACTGGTATTGTTCCCTGGAGGATGACCTAATCGACATTGGCGAATGGACGCAGAACAAGGATAAGATTTTAAAAGAACTGAATATGCCGTTGCTGTCGATGGATGTAGAAGACATGTTAAACCAGTTCGAAGCCAACATGAAAATCAAGTATGGGCAAGTGAACCACGCTATCCGCAGCGGTGAGAACCCCAGCCTGAAAACCCATTACAACAAGCAGGGCGAACTGCTGAAATGGACGCTGCCCTATGTCCGCCTGGATGACGGGATGAACAACCCATTTTATGAAAAGCTGAATGTCTCCAGTATTGGAGACATCCTGAAATTCACGGCACTGGCTACCGGATTTATGAAGGCCTTTACGCACCTCCAGCCCAAATACGCGAAATTAAGCCCAGACCCTGAAGTTATCCATGCCTGTGTCATCGCCAATGCCACCGGCATTGAAGCCAAACGGATGAAAGAGATCAGCGACATTAAGGAAAGCGACCTGGAACGGGTGGGCAAAAACCATGTCCGCTACCAAACCCTCTATGCCGCGAATGACTTGATCATGAACCATACGGCCAAACTGCCGATCTTTGCCGAGTACAACTTGGCCGATTACGGTGTCCACGCCAGCGTTGACGGCCAAAAATTGGTCACCAAATACCACACGATCAAATCACGCCATGCAAAGAAGTATTTTGGTATGTTGAAAGGCGTGGTCTTGTTGGCAATCAACGCCAACCACTTGCCGTTGTGCCTGAAAGTCATTGGCGCGAACCAGCACGAAAGCCACTTCTTGTTGGATATTGTGGAGAGCAACACCTCCGATGTTGAAATCACGGCAATATCCGGCGACATGCACAGCATCAACCGTGTCAACTTCGCCTTGATGTATCTGTTTGGATACCGTTTCATGCCGCGCTTCACCCAGTTGCAGGACAAGTCGGACAATAACCTGGTGTGTTTTGATGAGCCAGACAACTATAAGCACCACATCATCAAGCCCAGCAGGAAGGTCAATAAGGCACTTATCGTCAAGGAGTGGGACAATGTATTGAGGATATTGGCTTCCTTGGCCCTTAAGAAAACAACTCAAAGCACCATCGTCAGCAAGCTGTCTTCCTATAAGAAGACCAGCCCGGCGCTAAAGGCACTAATTGCCTTCGATGAGATCATCATGACTGATTATTTGCTGGATTATATCGACAGCAAGGAAATCCGCGAAGTGGTGCAAGGCTCGTTGAACCGTGGCGAATCCTACCACCAGTTAAGCTCCACCATTGCCAAAGTCAGCGGCGGCAGGATGCTGAGCGGCAAGACCGAAATCGAACTCGACATCAATGCCGACTCCATCCGGCTCATTGCCAACGCGGTGATCTTTTACAATGCGACGCTGCTGTCAGCGCTTTATCAGCATTATCAATCGGTTGCCACTGACATGGCGAAACAAATACTGCGTTTTTCGCCAGTGGCCTGGCAGCATATCAACTTCATCGGTAAGTATGAATTTTATAACCGAGGGGATGTGCTTAATATTCAAGAGCTTATCAAGAATTTTATTGCCGGTTTTAAAATCGATATTTCGGCTGTAAGCCGCTTGTAGCAAGGGTTTAGGAGGGGTCGCAGGACAAACCGTTCTTTTGGTTAATTAACCCCATTACGTGGCGCTTTTTGCAGCTATGTGCACACTTCCCCGGAACGGGCGGTTTGTGTTGATTCCTCGCCCAGGACTTATCGAATCATGAACGCAATCGACTTAGTGGAATATCTAATAATAATTAACGGCTCCCATTAATGGCGTGCGCTCGTTTAATGATATTTTGACAGAAACCTGATCGAGCAAAGGCAAATACCGGCCTTTGGCGTTGAATGACTGCAAGAATCCTCCGTCTTTAATGATGGGCAGGATTTTGGGGGCAATTCCGCCGCCGATATAAATGCCACCTAAGGCAAATGCCTTTAACGCCAAATTGCCCGTTTCCGCACCGTAGATTTCCACGAACAGCCTGACTGCTTCGGCGCAGACAGGATCTTTCCCCGCAACGCCTAACTGGGAAATGACTGCGTTCCTATCGATCCCGCTCCCAATGTCGGGCACGTCAGGGCAAGCAGGCGCAAAACCATCCGCACAGAGAAAATCATAAAGATGGCTAAAACCTATGCCAGACAGGATGCGCTCATAACTGACATGCTCGGGATAGCACGTCCTCAGGTAGGTCAGCAGCCTATCCTGTTGAACCGTTTGCGGGGCAAAATCACAGTGCCCCCCTTCGGTTGCCATTGGGTGATGTTTTTCACCGTCCCAATACAAAAGGGCTTCGCCCAAGCCTGTCCCGGCAGCAATGACTGCGATATTTCCAGATTGGGCAATGGCATTGGGGTTTAGCTCGACCAAGTCGTATTCCGGCAAATGCAACATCCCAATCGCCATGGCTTCCAGGTCATTCAACAGCTTTACCTTTTCGACACCCAATTGGGTTTTTAATGTTGTGCCGTCCAAAGACCATGACAAGTTAGTCATTTGACAATGCTGGTTTACGACAGGGCCGGCAATACCGAAACAGGCCGATATGAGGTTAATGCCACGGGGCAGGAACTGCTCCAAAATAGCATCAAATGTTGGGTAATCCTGGCTTGGATAAGCCTCCTCCTTAATCCAGGCGGTTGAACCGTCCGGCAACCTGTCGATTAACGCCAGTACTGTTTTAGTGCCGCCAATGTCACCTGCCAAGATCATCTGCCGTCTCCGTTTGTTGAAAATCTTGTGGCGTATTATCGAGCAAATGGGTCAAAGCCTCCACATAACAATTGGCCACTTTATGGGGTGGCAAGTGATAAAAATAGTGCCATACCGATTCTTCATCCTGTTCGTCATTCTTTTGTGCGTTGCGATGCCATTTTTGGCTGGCTATTTTGGCGGCATGTTCTATTAACGAATCCGTAGACAAGGTATCGTCGATCCGTAATGTTGGATTGTCATGAAATACCGTTGCGATTACCGTCAGCACTTCCACGGTTAGCTGACGGTGCACAGGCAGTTGGATTTTATTGAGCAAGTGGTTGACGTGCAGCTTGAAGCTTTGTTCCCCAGCGGTCATGTGCGCCAATACGATTTCGCTGTCCAATCGCCGTTTGCTGTTGAGCCTATCGCCAATGACCACACCCTTGCATCGGTGCAGCAAATCCCACACATGGGCAAAAAAGCTATCGTTTTCCTTGCCGATACTGCCCCGCATCTCACGCCACTGATACCAATTTTCGAACCTTTCGAAATCGGTAGGCATCGCGGCTTTTGCAAAAATTGCCTTATTTAAGCCCAGAAAATCGCCGACGTAATTTAATTTTTCCAAAAAGCCCGTTTTAATCTCGCTATTGCTGTAATCGACGATGGTTTGGTGAACTTTTTTCGATAGTTCATACGGCGACAGGCTCATTATTTCATTAAATGCCTGGTCATTGGTGTAGTGCAAATCGCCCTTAGTTGATTCGCGTTTTTGTTTGGCAATAATCAACTGGAGAATTTGCCCTACCCTAATGGTATGGATATCAGAGAACAGTTGCGGATTCGACTTGATTAACATGCCCAAATAGAGGATTAACTCTTGAATCATGATCTGTTCATTCCCGTCCTTACTGGTATACGTTTTAATAAGGTGGAGAATTTCCCAAGAATCGACGGGGCGGGTCAATGTAGACTTGCCGCTATAAACCAAGCCGACGGATAAGGCATGTTGACGCACCAGTATGTCAGTGGCAGCTTGCTCGAGATTGATATCGTACTTGCCCAACAGGCTCGCACATCGCCTGACTATAAACCAAGTGTGTTGGTCACCCGCCCGCGCATAGATTTCTTCCAACAAACTGGACACATGGCCGATACTGCCGTCTATGGCGGTTAAGCCGGTATCATAGGCTAGGCCATGACGATTGTTCAAGAAGGTCAATATTTCAAGTTGGGCGTACAGGTTTGGGTTGGTTTTTAGTTGCTGGATCAGTACGTGATCGGCGCTCAATTCCCATTCCGTTAATAACATCGTATCAATCGGTGTAGGCGGGTTGCTATCGGAGGGCAATATTTGCAAAAACGGGCGTTCGGGCTCTTCCCAGGAGGCGACCGAGAATTGAAAATCATGCAAATAATCAATTTTTTCAAAGCTGGCCGTTTCAATGAACTCGGTAAGCAAGCCTAATTGGACAGGAATCCCTTTCATTTCACCCGAGTGTAATTCTTTGATAAAGTCGATCAGGATGCCTTTATTTTGGCTAGTCAGCATATTGTGCCTAATCGACATAACAAACAGTGGATTATTGGCCTTGTTCCAATGCTTATAGATATATGAAAATTCCGAACGTAGCCGTTCAATCAACAAGCGGTTATCCATTGCCAGATAAAACCCTTTCTGACTCAGGCATTGCGGTAAAAACACCAATCGTGCGCCCGACAATATGTACAATTGCGATGTTGACAGTGACCTTAACTGCCTGAGCGGACGGCCCGTCAAGCTCATCCGGTCATTCCTGCCCACATGGGTATAGGCTTCGGCCAATTCCACCGCCTCCCTGACTTGGATGGGGACGATTTCGGCAAGCTGTTGGGTGTCAACCCCTTCAGTCAGCAATTGCTCTTGAACTGAGTCGTCTTGTGCCAACAAGGCTATTTGCAGCTTATGGCTTTTTTGATTAATCGGTTTATATCGACCCAAAGGATCGATGTCATCCAACCCCAGCAAACCCTCCTGGATAAGGCTACCCAATATAAAGAGGCTTTGCGCCCAAACGAGTGGGATATTTTCATTCGGCATCCGTTGTTGACTGTGCGGATTGGCCTTTTCTGCGGCAATCATTTCATTTGGGACGGTATACAATTCCGGCAATAACAGTTGACCGTTGTGCTCAACCAGCAACGCCTCTAATTTGTTACGATAATCCCTGGCGGCTTTTGCATTGCCCGTGAACAGGCTATTTAGGAGCAAATAAGCAAAAAACAACGGCCACTCGCATTCAATATCCTTAAATTGTTTGAGTTCATGCGGGTCATAATGCAGACGACAACCGTCCTCCAAGGCTGTTTGGTGCCCATCCAACAAAAATCGCTTACAACCATACCTGCCTTCCAGTTTTTCACGGATGACCGATTCGGTATTTTTTCGAATCCCGGGGTTATCCACTGCAAATGCGGGGAATCCGGTAATACTAAGCAACGCAGAATCTGTTTCCTTAGAAATGGATTCCCTGGGCAAAAGCGATTCCAGTGTAATGCGGGTTCGGGCAACATCATCGCTGATGACATGGATGACTGAAGCCTGCCCTCCTTCTTTGCCAAATAAGTTAAAGCCGGATAAGGCTTCCAGTGCCGCTTTCGCCATGCCGATGGAGCTGGCATTGAGCTCAGCGATGCCATGGTTGATTTTGTTGCCTCGTTCCCAGATGCCGTAGTCGGGAGTCCGGTAAGTCCGGCTAATGTAGTGCACCAAGTTTTGGACAAAATTGACTTCATCAATGGAAAAGACAATCCGTAGGCCCGATGCCGTCATTTGCGCTGTCATCAACAAAAATAAGGAAGTGGCGTCCAGTTGAAGATGCCCCCACTCGTGGTCGCCCACCACGATGTCGCCGTTTCGGGTGTCATATTTGGCATGCAAGGCATCGTGCGGGTTTTGGGATTGCTTGAATTTTTCAACTTTGGCGGCCTGCCGCATCATTGCGGTCAACAATCCGCGCATGAGCTTTACGACACTTTGCTCAAGATAATACGAACGCCCTTGATTTTCTCCGCTATGGCGATAAGCAATCGCCAAGCCCCAAGCTGCCAGGATGCTATAAACATTATCCCTTACCCAAGCATCCGTATAATTCCCATGCGTATTGACTGCCGTACTGGCTGGCAACAAGCCGCTGATCCAGTTCTGTTTACTTAAGATGATATCCTGTACTTGCTGATAGTAAGCTTCGAGCCTGTCATGCGGATCATTCAGTTTCATGATGTGTCATCTATCCATTTTCTTATAAAGAACTGCTTATCATTAGAAAATATACAGCAGTAATTGTGCCATTTGCCCTTTAGCAAGAATTCACGCAGAATCATGTTGAACAACAGTTAGGTTAAATCAGATTTCGGCCTTTATTGATTGCCAATCGGCACCATAAAAAATAAAGGACCTGTTTATTTTATTTGGCTATTTAGCCCTAGGGTTGTCTAATGGAGACAATATCACCTGATAGATGAATTTTTCAACTTGTAGGCATGGGCTGATCACTTGTTCATTTTTCCAACGCAATCACTAGATGGAACGATTTGTGCTTGAGGATTGAGTAAGCCCTGAATCTAAAACAATTTGGCTTTATAAAAAAACTGAGTCAGTAGGAAATAATATGACCATCCGTGTCGCCATTCGCCATAAAACCATATACAGCTTCGACAGGCTGGTATCGCTGTCTCCGCATGTATTCAGATTACGTCCGGCGGTACATAGCAGGACGCCTATAAAAGCTTATGCCCTGCGTATAGAGCCGAAAAACCATTTTATCAATTGGCAGCAAGACCCATTCGGCAACATCCTTGCCCGTGTGGTTTTTCCCGAAAAGTGCCGAAAACTCAGCGTCGAGGTTGAAGTGATCGCCGATATGACGGTGATTAATCCTTTTGATTTTTTTGTTGAGGAGTATGCGGAAAATTATCCGTTTAAATACGATTCATTGACGCTTAAAGAACTACAGCCCTACCTGGAAATCACGGAAAAAGGGGATTTATTAAAAAAATGGGTTAAAAATTTCGACATCAGCAAACGCAATATCAATGATTTCTTAGTCGAAATTAATCGTACCGTCTTTGAAGCGATCAACTACAACATCCGCATGGAAGTGGGTATACAAAGCTGTGAAGAAACGCTTAAAAAACGCAGCGGTTCATGCCGGGATTCGGCTTGGCTTTTGGTGCAAATCCTGCGGCATCTCGGCCTTGCCGCCCGGTTTGTATCCGGCTACCTAGTTCAATTGACTGCCGACATCAAAGCATTGGACGGCCCTTCCGGCCCTGAACAGGATTTTACCGATTTACACGCCTGGACTGAAGTCTACATACCGGGCGCCGGCTGGATAGGGCTTGACCCCACCTCGGGATTATTGGCGAGCGAAGGCCATATCCCTTTGGCATGTACGCCAGACCCCGCCAGTGCAGCGCCGGTAACAGGCGGCACCGATAAATGCGAAGTGGCGTTTGAATTTAGCAATACCGTTGAGCGCTTGCATGAAGACCCGCGCGTTACCAAGCCTTATAGCGACGACCAATGGTATCGCATTGATGCCTTGGGACAGGCTGTCGACCGACAATTGCTCGAACAAGATGTCCGGCTGACGATGGGGGGCGAACCTACCTTTGTTTCTATCGATGACATGGAAGGTGCGGAATGGAATACGCACGCTGATGGTGCAAACAAGCGCGAACGCGCACAACAATTGACCATTCGCTTACGGGATGTATTCACCGAAGGCGCTATGCTGCATTACGGCCAAGGCAAATGGTATCCGGGCGAACCGTTACCGCGTTGGCAATACGGCATTTTTTGGCGTAAAGACGGCTCGCCTATTTGGCGCCAACCAGCCTTATTGGCCGATATTAACCAGGATTATGGGCTTACCGTAAAACAGGCGGAAAAATTTACCCACCAACTTAGCAAGCGTTTAGGCATCCATACTAAATATATAAACACCGCATTTGAAGACAGTTTCTATTATCTCTGGCAGGAAGGCAGTTTACCGGACAATATCAACCCCTTAAAAAGCAATCTCAAAGATTCTATCGAGCGGAAGACCTTAACCCAATTATTGGATACCGGCTTAGATCAACCGATTGGTTTTGCGGTACCGATTACCTGGAATTGGCCCGAACAATGCTGGAAAAGTGGCCCTTGGACTTTCCGGCGCGACGCGATGTTCTTGATACCCGGCAATTCGCCTATGGGTATGCGTTTGCCCTTAGCTAGCTTGCCTTGGGTTGCGCCCGATAAACGCGACCCTCAGGAGCCACAAAGCTTATTTGAAGACTTGCCGGATTTGAAAGATTATCACGGTGAGGTAGCTAAGCGTTACAGCCATATCGAAGCTAAAGCAGTTGAACATCCTGATTTTATTGGACAGGATTTGGGTGATGCTGAACCCTCAATACAAGTTGAAGTGCCCCATACGGCCCTTTGCGTTGAAGCTCGGGAAGGTCGACTGTATATCTTCATGCCGCCGTTGACTTTGCTGGAACATTATCTTGAATTGGTTGCGGCCATTGAAGCGACAGCCGAAAGCTTGGCGATGCCCGTGGTGCTTGAAGGGTATGAGCCGCCTCGCGATTACCGTATCGAACGGTTAATGGTTACGCCAGACCCCGGCGTTATCGAAGTCAATATCCATCCATCGAAATCCTGGCAGGAATTGGTGGATAAAACAACCGTCCTGTACGAAGAAGCGCGACAATCCAGGCTGGGCACTGAAAAATTTATGCAGGACGGGCGGCATACCGGCACCGGCGGCGGCAATCACATTACCATGGGCGCGGAAACACCGACCGACAGCCCTTTGCTGCGCCGTCCCGATTTATTGCGCAGCCTGATTACCTACTGGCAACATCACCCCGGTTTATCGTATTTATTTTCCGGCATGTTTATCGGACCCACCAGTCAAGCGCCACGCGTGGATGAAGGCCGAGATGAAAAGCTGTACGAACTGGAAATTGCCTTTCAACAAATGCCTGAAGGCGAAGTGCCCGAACCCTGGCTGGTTGACCGTTTGTTACGGCATTTATTGACCGATATAACCGGTAACACGCATCGTTCCGAGTTCTGTATCGATAAGCTCTATTCGCCCGACAGCTCTACAGGACGCTTAGGCATCCTCGAACTCCGCGCTTTTGAAATGCCGCCCCATGCCCGCATGTCGTTGGTACAGATGGTGTTATTGAGATCCTTAATCGCCTGGTTCTGGCGTGAGCCTTATAAGCACGACCTCGTGCGTTGGGGCACGGAGTTGCATGACCGTTTTATGCTGCCGCATTATGTCCGCGAAGATATGAAACAGGTTGTTAAAGATTTACAACGCGCGGGTTATGGTTTCGAACTTGAATGGTTAGACCCCTTTTTCGAATTCCGCTTCCCCCGTTACGGCAATACAATGGTTGACGGTATCGACATGGAATTGCGCTTTGCCATCGAGCCGTGGCACGTACTGGGCGAGGAAGTCAGCAGCACAGGCACCGCCCGCTATGTGGATTCGTCGGTCGAGCGTTTACAAGTCTCGGTAAGCGGATTTACCGAAGGCCGCTATGTCATTGCCTGCAACGGCCGACGGTTACCCATGCGCAGCACGGGGCGGAAAGGCGAGTTCATAGCCGGTGTCCGATATCGGGCATGGCAACCGCCTTCGGCATTGCATCCAACGATTGCACCGCATACGCCGCTGGTGCTAGATGTAATTGACACATGGAATGGTCATTCGGTGGGGGGATGCACCTACTATGTTGCCCATCCAGGCGGTCGTAGCTATGACGATTTTCCAGTCAATGCGTATGCGGCAGAAACTCGACGCATGACGCGCTTTTGGGATTACGGGCATACGCCCGGCGTTATCATTCGTCCGCCGCTGGCTATGAGTCCAGCGGCGGCTTCCGATAAGCCCCTGCTTGCCCGTTTTAGCGCCACCGATGGAGCGCCTAGGGCAATGTCACCGCCTGCTGAAGAATTAAGTGAAGAATATCCATTTACCCTGGATTTACGTCATCGCAATCGTTAATTTTCGGTAGACATCTATTGCAATGGCTTTGTAAAGTACCCATAGAATTTTTACCTGCATCGCCGTCCATTACATTTGGAGAGACACAAGAATGACTGATAAATTAAAAAGGCTGACTCCGGCAACGTTGACCCTGGATGGCCAGACCTATTCATTACCCACTTACCAAGGTGTTGAAGGCGAAAAAGCGATTGATATTACTAAGCTTCGCAGCCAAACTGGCTACATAACCCTGGACGACGGCTACGGCAATACAGGCGCTTGTGAGAGCGCCATTACCTATATCGACGGGGAAAAAGGCATCCTGCGTTATCGCGGTTATCCTATCGAAGAACTGGCCGAAAATTCACGGTTCACTGACGTTGCTTACCTGTTGTTGCACGGTGAGTTGCCTAATATAGATCAATTAACACAGTTTTCAACGCAATTGAATGAATCGTCCATCATTCATGAAGATATGCACCATTTTTTTAATGGTTTCCCTCGAGGATCTCATCCCATGGGTATACTTGCCACCATGGTTGCGTCTTTGTCCACTTTTTATCCGGTGCCGGATCAACTCGATACCGCCACCGAAATACAAATTGTCGCCAACCTGATATCCCAAGTACGGACTATTGCGGCATTTTCCTATAAAAAATCGATTGGTGAACCGCTTGTTTATCCCTCTTACAAATTGAAATATGTAAGGAACTTTCTTACCATGATGTTTGCTTCCCCCGTCCGTGATTATCAACTGGATGATGATATTGTGCGGGCAATTGATATGTTTTTGATCCTGCATGCCGACCATGAACAAAATTGCAGCACCTCTTCGGTTCGAACGGCAGGTTCCAGCTTAGCGAATGTTTATGCGGTTGCTTCCTCGGGTATCGCAGCGTTATGGGGGCCGCGCCATGGGGGCGCCAACCAAGAGGTAATCTCGATGCTGGAACAAATCCACGCCGAAGGCGGTGACGGCACGGAATTTATTAATCAGGCTAAGGATAAGAATTCATCAAGCCGGTTGATGGGTTTTGGCCATCGTGTTTATAAGAATTTCGATCCTCGGGCTTTGGTGCTGAAAAAACATTGCGACAAACTATTGAATAAACCGGGCATGAATGACCCCTTGTTTGATATTGCCAGACGGCTCGAAGAAATCGCCCTCAATGATGACTATTTCATTTCCAGGAAACTTTACCCTAATGTTGATTTTTACTCTGGGTTGATTCTCCGTGCCGCCGGTATCCCTACGAACATGTTCACCGTTTTGTTTGCCATGGGCCGTATGCCAGGCTGGTTAGCCCATTGGCGGGAGATGATACACGGCGAAACGGTGACTATTTACCGTCCCCGCCAGATTTATGTAGGGGAGCCATTACGCCACTACAAAAATACTATCCCACGATGATGTCCAGTTGCAGTTTCTTATATGCCTAATATGAGAAAGAAAGCCTAACAAGCAAAACATGAAAAAAAACAAGTTGGCATAACCCATGTCAAATGCCAAACCTACTGCCATAGATATTGGTACCCAATATTATCCGACACAACTCGGTATCTACGACGAGATGTATGCGACGGACAATAAACCGTTTCCCTATTGGGAACGGTTTATGGCGGCGATTGAAGCCATGGGCAGCGAGAAACTTGAGCTTCGTCGGCGAGAAGCCCAACGCTTGCTGCGCGAAAATGGAGTCACTTACAATGTTTATGGTGATTCGCAAAATCTAACCCGGCCCTGGCGGCTCGATCCTGTTCCGCTCTTAATTAGCAGCGAAGAATGGTCGGTAATAGAAGCTGGCCTTAAACAACGCGCCGAATTGCTCAACTTGATCCTTAAAGACATTTATGGCCCGCAGAAACTATTGAAAAAAGGCATGCTGCCTGTTGAGCTTATCTTTGGGCATGAAGGCTTCTTGCGGCCTTGCGTCGATGCGTTACAAGACCAACAGCGTTACCTGACAATTTATTCAGCGAACCTTGCCCGCGACCCGAAGGGACGCATGTGGGTATTGGATGACCGCACCCAAGCGCCGTCCGGCTCCGGTTATGCGCTGGAAAACCGCACGGTGATGACTCGGGTGTTACCGGATATTTTGCGCGAAACTAAAGTCCACCGCTTATCGGGTTTTTTTAAAGCCTTGCGCAAGGGGCTCGCTGATATTGCGCCCCACAATAAAGAAGACCCTCGCATTGTCGTCCTCACGCCCGGCCCACTCAATGAAACCTATTTTGAACATGCCTATTTAGCCGCTTACCTTGGTTTTACTTTGGTCCAAGGCGGCGACTTAACCGTGCGTGATGGCCGGTTATGGCTTAAATCATTGTCGGGCCTGCAGCTTGTTGATGTGATTTTACGCCGTGTCGATGATTCATTTTGCGATCCTTTGGAATTGCGTAGCATTTCACAGCTTGGTGTGGCGGGGCTATTGGAAGTTGTCCGGCGCGGCAATGTCGCTATTGCCAACCCTTTGGGTAGCAGTATTCTCGAAAATCCAGGATTGATGGCATTTTTGCCGAGATTGGCGCGTCATTTTTTAAATGAAGAGCTTAAGCTTCCCTCGGTTGCAACTTGGTGGTGCGGGCAGCGCCGCGAAAGGGATTTTGTCCTGCAAAATCTTGATAGATTAGTCATTAAGCCTATAAATCGAAGCTTGGGTAACCATGCCGTATTTGCCGAGGGCTTAAGTAACAATGAAAAGGATAAGTTGCGGGGCCAAATTCTAGCCAAACCCCATTTATTCATCGCTCAGGAACAAGTTAGCTTTTCAACGTTACCCGCATTTGTCGATCATCGAATCGAACCACGTAACGCCGTTTTACGCAACTTTGTCGTCGCAAGTGATGATGATTACGTCGTCATGCCTGGTGGGCTGACCCGTATTGCTTTGCAAAAAGATAACTTTGTCGTTTCCAATCAAGCAGGCGGGATTAGCAAAGACACCTGGGTATTAGCATCAGAACCCGATAAGCCTGTCAGCTTATGGAATCAACCGAAGCGCAACCAGTTGATTGATGCTGTCATTGAGCCGCTGACTAGCCGCGCTGCCGACAATCTATTTTGGGTCGGACGGCATCTTGAGCGGATTGAAACATCCGCTCGGCTACTGCGGACTGTATTGCACAAGTTGAGAGAAACGCTCGAACAAAAAGACCCGCTCGACAATGAATGCCTCAAGTTATTGCTGCCGGCGCTGACTCAAGTGACCGGGACTTACCCTGGGTTTGTAAAATGTGATACCCAATTCCTTAAAGCGCCCGAACCTGAATTATTGTCCGTCACTAAAAATAGCGTCCGTAAAGGCACTTTGACGACCAATATTCAGGCCTTTGTGCAAGCCGCATTCAGCATACGCGATTTGTGGTCGCAAGATACTTGGCGCTGTGTCGATAACCTTCAACGTCGTTGGCAACAGCGGGTCGTCAATCATGAAATTGATATCGAACAGCTACAAAATTATTTGGATGAATTAGTTACGGGTATCGTTGCATTTTCTGGCCTGACCAGTGAGAGTATGACGCGTGAAGCGGCTTGGTTGATGCTGGACAGTGGACGGAGACTGGAACGTGCGTTGGGGCTGATAGCATTGCTTCGCGCTACCGTTGTTTTTCAATGTGATGACGCCCTGCAAAATCAAATGCTTGAAGCAGTACTGGTTTCAACTGATAGTTTAACTATTTATCAGCGGCGTTATAGGTCATTTATCCAACTACCTATGGTGCTGGAATTATTATTGCTGGATGAAACCCATCCTCGTTCGGTAGCCTATCAACTGAACCAGCTATCTGCCCATATTGGCGCTTTGCCACGGAGCAATGATAAAAATCACCTGAGTGAAGAAGAACGTTTAATTTTGAAGGTCTATACGGACTTACGCCTAAGCAATCTGCTCGAATTAAGCTCGCCAAGCAAAAACAGTGGTATTTATGCTAATTTGGAAACGGTTCTATCGAATACAGCCGGCTTATTATGGCGAATTGCTGAAGTCATCGCCGAGACCTATTTTAGCCATTCCCAAACTTCACAGCTCATGATGCTGAATCCTCGCGAGGACGAACTGTGAAATATCGCATTACCCATACCACCGTGTATTCCTATAGCCAGCCGGTCGGTTTGTGCCAGAATGAAGCCAGATTACAGCCACGAAACTTTTGGCGGCAGAACTGCGACAATAGCCGCTTTGAAATTTATCCAACACCCATGGATTTTCATGAGCGTTTAGATTTTTTTGGCAATCGCGTAACTTATTTTGCTATCCAGCAACCCCATAATCAACTCACTGTCACCACAATCAGTGAAGTGACGGTATTCCCCAAACAAAGTACCCTGGATTTATTTAACCAGTTGTTATGGGAGCAGGTGCGTAACCTGCTGCAAGAGACATCTTTACCGGGCCAAGGACAATTTCAAAGCCAACAAGGCCAGGTCCAATTTCAAAATCGCGATCAATCGGCCGAATTGATGGATGCCAAGCAATACTTGCTTGATTCGCTCATGGTGACCGTTACGCCCGAACTTGCCGGTTACGCGCAACCCTCATTCCAGCCCAATCGTGCCTTAGTGGATGTGGTGCATGATTTGATGGGAAGAATTTACCAGGATTTTACTTATGATCCGACCTTTACCACGATAGCGACCCCCCTATCTGACGTCCTTAACTTTCGCCGCGGTGTTTGCCAGGATTTTGCCCATCTGGCCATCGGCTGTTTACGCGCTTACGGAATCCCGGCAAGGTATATCAGCGGTTACGTTGAAACCACGCCTGAACCCGGTATACAACGATTGGTCGGTGTCGATGCTTCCCATGCCTGGTTTTCAGTTTATGTCCCCGATACCGGCTGGCTGGATTTTGATCCAACCAATAATAAAGTCCCCCTTGACCAACATGTCACGTTGGCTTGGGGTCGCGATTATTCGGATGTTACGCCGCTTAAAGGCATTGCTTTCGGTGGCGGCCAACATACGCTTTCGGTATCGGTGGATGTATTGAGGCTGGAATGAGTAAATTTCACTTCTATTGTTTGGCTTTTAAGGCCGCTTGCTTATAACCCATAAGCCCAAATCATTTTATGAACTTCTTGGAGAATGCATGGCTACTATTCATTTGATCGGCGGCGAAAAAGGCGGGGTAGGAAAATCCGTAGTAGCCCGGCTATTGGCGCAATACATGATCGATCATGAGATACCCTTTATCGGTTTTGATACCGACAGGTCGCACGGCGCATTACTGCGTTTTTATAGCGATTATGCCTCACCTACGGTTATCGATAATTACGAAAGCCTCGATACCCTACTCGAAACGGCATCGGCACAACCGGAGCAGCGGATTCTGGTTGACCTGGCCGCCCAAACTCATCATCCCTTGGCGCTCTGGATAGAAGATTCCGGCGTGCTGGAATTGGCAGAAGAGTTGGGAATATCTATTTGTTATTGGAATGTCATGGACTCAGGGAAGGATTGTGTAGATTTGTTGGACAAACTCCTCGATCAATTCGGAAATGCGCTGAATTACGTTTTGGTGCAAAACCAGATTCGTGACGAAAGCTTCAATATCCTGGAGTCATCAGGCGTTAAAGATCGAGCATTAGTCTTGAATGCAAAAATTATTGCCCTAAAACGACTTCATGCGCCTGTCATGACCAAGATTGATAGCAACAGTTACAGTTTTTGGGCCGCAAAAAACAAGGATGCCGACAGCCTTAATAACCTGGGATTACTAGAAAGGCAGCGGGTAAAAATCTGGCTGAACCATGCCTATAACGAAATCGGCTTTGTTGGGGTTTGATAAGTTGAGGAAACCCTGAATCAGCCACTTGATTCAAGAAGAAAAGCAAGCATTTGATTTCATTATAAACATAAGGTCACAATCGTGTGCTACAGAATTAAAGCCACCGAGCAATATTCCCAATGTCTAACCTCATGAAGTTAAGCGTCAGTTGCAATCTTCATTTCCATGTTATCGAAGAGACGGCCTTAATCTTGATGCTGCGTCCCTTTCGAGGCATACAGCAATGGATCAACTGCGAAAGTTTTACAATTAGCCCAGCAATACCGATGGTGGAAAGCACCGACAGCTTTGGTAATTCGTATCAGCGTTTGCTTGCCCCCATGGGCGATTTTTTTATAAACACATCGGCTGAAGTCATGGTCACCGACCATGTTGACATCGCTCCAGGCGCTTATTTTATTGAAATACAGCATCTACCGAATGGAACACTGCCTTATTTGCTACCCAGCCGTTATTGTGAATCTGACCGCTTTGGCGATCTTGCCAGAAAAATAACCGTTGATGCTTTTCCCGGTTATGACCAGGTCAGTACAATTACAGATTGGGTACACAATTCGATACGGTATTTGCCCGGCACCAGCGATTTTCCGTTATCAGCGGTTGAAATACATCATCTCGGTCATGGGGTGTGCAGGGACCTTGCGCAGCTTTGCATAGCGCTTTGCCGCAGTATCAGCATACCGGCAAGGCTGGTTGTCGGTTATCTTTACAATCTGCAACCGATGGATTTACATGCCTGGTTTGAGGCCTATGTCGGCAATCGCTGGTATGCCTTCGACCCGACACAAAACTCCTTGTCTGGCGGCAGGGTGATTATTGCTTTTGGTCGCGATGCTGCGGATGTTTCCATATTTCATCAGTTCGGCTCCGGTTGTGTTTTGAACAACATGGACGTTCAAGTCAATTTATTGGATAATTGACCCATTTATTTGTAATCACGGCCTAAACCTTCATGACTTATTGTATTGCTGCCTCCATAAACGAAGGGCTTATCCTGGTTTCAGATTCAAGAACCAACGCGGGTATCGATAATGTCAGCACCCACGGCAAAATGCATGCCTTTGCCACCAACAGTGACCGTATTATCGTTTTGCTATGTGCAGGCAACCTGGCAACCACACAAGCTGTTTTTGAGCAATTACACCGCGATAAAATCAAGAACGCCCCAATCAACGTGAACAACGTGGAATGTTTATCCGAAGCCGCCGCTTATTTGGGCCATGTAAGCCTGGAAAAACAGAAACAACACTTAAATGCTGAAGGGCAATCTGCGTTTAACCCGTCGGCCAGTTTTATTTTAGCGGGACAGATTGGCAGTGAACCCCACGGCGCTTATATGGTTTATGCGGAAGGCAACAGTATCACCAGTTCCGCCAATACGCCATTTTTGCAAATCGGTGAAAGTAAGTACGGCAAACCTATATTGGATCGGTTCCTTAAATTAAATACGTCCATTGACGAAGCGGCGCGTTGTTGCCTGGTTTCAATGGACTCTACCATTCGAAGTAACGCGAGTGTCGGGCCACCGGTTGAGATGTTGATTTACCGTAAAGATACCTTCAGGTTTGAAGAATATTACTGTTTTGATGACGACAATGACTATCTGTTGCAACTTCGTCGGAGTTGGGAAACTAAGTTACGTGAAGCGGTTGCGGCTTTGCCTAGCTTAAACAAAGAATCCATTAGATCGATGCAGGTTACTTTGTAGGCTAACAGCGGACAAGAGAGACCACCCAACGCAGCAAAGAAATGCGTCATGCACATGCGGCAACGGAAAGAAACTCAAGAAATGTTGCGGAAATCCCAGGGTGAAATAACAAACTAATCAAGCTGTCGCTTCAGTCCGTACCCTGCAAACCTAACTGATGCATTTTCTCCAAGGCAAAATCTTCTAATTCCTTTAAGAAACTTTCGTTACCGATAGTTTCATCGCGCAATCTGGACAGCTCGCCAAAATATCCGGCCAGGGTAATTCCACCGCCTTGCACTTGCCCCGTGATCCTATTTGCACAAAATTCCTGCCATTTGGGCAGCTCATCAGGCTGCAACGTATTTTGATAATTCCGCGCCCGATACCTAAATAGCATCTCAGCCAAGCGTTTATCAGTAAAGTTAGTGTTCAAGTTGGCTAACTGGCCTGGAAGTGTGTTCCTGATTTTGGTCATAAGGCGCTTATCCGCATCAGAAAAAAATCCGCCGCTATAAATGGCTAGGTCGGGATCCGCTTCATGGCCTGAATCCGCATAATCCGTTTTGGAAAAAACCGCCGCGATTTTTTCCGTCAGGCCTTGTGCCGCTTTTATCTTCCTTATAGCCGTATGGCACATTGCCAAGTTAAGGTTTAATCGTTGGAGGTCGTCTGGCTTAAGCACGGATATTGGGGCCAGTACCGGACATTTGTTGACGTGTACGGTTTTCAATGGAATTCTTTCTACCCCTTCGGGTAAATCGACAGTAGCGGTAAAAATTCGTTGCTGAATTTCTTCTACCGACAAAGAAATCAGGGGGGCAGGATCAATAGACAGGTCATAAACCAAAACCCCATTCGAATTGGTTGGATGCTTACAGATGGGCAAAACGACTGCCAGACGGTGGTTGTCGCTAGAATATCTGCCCGACACATGGATCACTGGCTTGAAGCTGCCAAACTGGAGCAAGTTATAGGTTTCGGCTTTTGTTCGATTCTGCCATAAGAACTGGTACAGTTTGGGCTGTGCCGATTTAATCAGTTTGGCTAAGGCGATGGTGGCATAGACATCCGATAACGCGTCATGCGCGGCTTCGTGGGCAATTCCGTTGGCTTTGGTCAGTTCTTCCAGTTTAAAAATGGGATGGCCTTCGGGATCGGTCGGCCAGTTTATGCCATCAGGCCGTAAGGCTTTGGTCGCCCTGACAACGTCAATTAAATCCCAGCGGGAATTGCCGTTTTGCCATTCGCGTGCGTAAGGGTCGTAAAAATTGCGGTACAGGCAGTTGCGGGTAAATTCGTCATCGAAGCGGATGGAATTGTAACCCAGGCTACAGGTGTTGGGCTGTGCAAATTGTTCGTAAACCAGACGGCAAAACTCCGCCTCAATGACGCCTTTAGATTCAGCGAGTTGTGGGCTGATACCCGTCAGGAGACAGGCTTCGGGGTGGGGTAGGTAATCGGCGGGCGGCTTGCAGTAAACAACTAGCGGATCGTCGATGATATTGAGATCGACATCCGTACGTACCCCTGCGAATTGCGATGGCCTGTCGCGCCGGGGATCAATGCCAAAGGTTTCGTAATCGTGCCAGTATAAACTTTGCGTCACGGGCAATACTGGCAACTAACGGGTTTAAACTTGCCCTTCCGCTTCCATTTTTTTGCGTTTTTCGCATTTTTCCACGCACACGCAATTGCCTGCATTTAAGCCCCCGCAAGAACCTTTGATGGCACGCCTGCCAAACATCACGCCGATTGCCATCAGTGCAACCACAATTAACATCAACGCAAATGTCGCTAAAAAATAACTCATTTTGTCACCTTCTTACTTTCGATAAAAGCTGTGGACATAAGCTCGTCAAAGCCTTTGTCTGATTTAATAATAAAAAATGCAGGGATATGGTTTTGCTCGGCAAACTTATACCCTTCATCGGGGCCTAACACCATAAACGCTGTAGCCAACCCATCAGCTTCCATGGAAGTTTCACTTAACACCGTGACGGATGCCAACTTATGGTTAATGGGCCGCCCTGTCCGCAGGTCAATAGTATGGGAAAAACGCACACCGTCCACCTCGAAATAATTCCGATAATCGCCCGATGTCGCCATGCCAGTATCGGATATTGCTAGGATTTTTTCAATCATCCGTTTTTCGGCAGTTGGTTTCTCAACGGCGATTTGCCAGGGTTGGCCTTGGTTATTTTTGCCTTTCACCCTGATTTCGCCGCCTATCTCGACCATGTAATTTATAACCCCTAAGCGCTCCAACAACAATGCCACTTGGTCTACACCGTAACCTTTGGCGATGCCCGACAAATCAACATAAAGCTCAGGAAAGTCTTTTTTGACGAAAAACCTATCATCCTTAATAATTAGATGCTTATAGCCAATTTGGTTCAACTTTTCTTTGATAAGAGTGTCATCGGGCGGCGATAAAGACATTTCCTGTGGCCCGAACCCCCACAGATTAACTAATGGCCCGACGGTAACATCAAACAAACCATTTGATAGCCGGCTAATTTTTAAAGCTTCTTTAATAACTTCGTAAAGTTCTGGCGAAACGGATACCCAGTCCGTTGATGTATTCTGGTTGAATAAAGAAAGTTCTGAATCTTTTTGGTAAGTGGACATCTGCCCATTGACCTTACCAAGCACTTCCTTAACTTGGCGGTTGATTTCGGTCGGCGTGAGTGAATCGGGTAACGTGCTGGCCTTGATGCTGTAGCTTGTCCCCATCGTCATTCCGACAGCATTGTACGGATAATCCTGTGGCTTTTGTTCTGCCACCTTGTCACATGCTGACAGGATAAAAACCAAGGACAGGCAACTGCAATAAAATTTAGTTTTTTGTAACACGCCTTAATTTGCCTTATTTCACCGAACTTGATTTTACTGAATTTGGTTGAGGAATTTTTCTGGAAAAGAAATGGTTTCAATATCGGCGGCGCTTTCTACCTAAATTTTCAATTTGAATTAACCGACCATTTTCAAATCGCAATATCTTACTCAATCTCTCGCTACCGAAATAGTACGTCCAATCTTCCACCAAAACTTCTATCTCAGCATAATTTGATTGCCCTACATTGAAGGAACTATTTGGAAATTGCTGTTCACCATTAAAATTGTTCAATGTGGCATCAGCGCGGTTAATATTTCCCCTTCTTTCATAGTGCGACTGAACATTGTCTGGATCGCCGCATATATCATTGACATAATCTTTATAATCACCGACCTGGACTAAGGAATGGCCGCATCTTAAAGCGAACAGCGGGGCGGAAAATAATAAACATAGTGTAAACACAAAACCATTGAGTCGATTCATACCACACCCACTACCTTAAAATTAGATGCCAAATACTCTTATGAGCCCAGGGCATAATGTAATTATCGTAAGATGAATAAAGACTGAACCAAGTTCACATGCCCTTTAAATAAAAAAGCCCTGCACTCAGTACAGGGCTTCGTATTGGCTAATTGACTGTACGGTGTTAGTAAACAATTCGCGCTTAAAATGAACTAACCTTATCCATTACTTCACAGACCAGAATGGCAGTTAACCGCCAAAATCGTCCAACATGATGTTCTCAGGCTCAACGCCATTATCGAGCAACATCTTGATGACCGAGGTGTTCATAATGGGCGGTCCGCACAAATAATATTCGCAATCTTCGGGTGCCGGATGATTCTTAATGTAATTTTCAAATAGGACATTATGAATAAATCCCGTATAACCTGTCCATTTGTCTTCAGGTAACGGTTCAGACAAAGCGACATGCCAAGTAAAGTTCTTATTTTCTTTCGCCAGCATATCAAAATCTTCCACATAGAACATTTCGCGTTTGCTACGTGCCCCATACCAGAAAGTCATTTTCCGCTTGGATTTCAACCGGCGTAACTGGTCGAAAATATGGGAACGCATCGGCGCCATACCTGCACCGCCGCCGACAAAAATCATCTCGGCATTCGTCTCTTTGGCGAAAAACTCACCGTAAGGGCCTGAAACAATACATTTATCACCAGGTTTCAAATTGAATATATAAGACGACATAATACCTGGAGGTACGCTTTCATCAGCACGGGGCGGTGGTGTCGCTATCCGCACGTTTAACATGATTTCTTTTTCTTCGGGATAACTCGCCATTGAATACGCACGTAACGCCGGCTCTTTCACTGTGGACACATAACGCCACAAGTTGTACTTATCCCAATCCTCACGGTATTCTTTTTCAATGTCGAAATCGGTAAATTTGATGACATGCGGCGGACATTCAATTTGGATAAAACCGCCAGCGCGGTAATTGATGGCCTCGCCCTTGGGCAATTCCAATACCAATTCCTTAATGAAAGTGGCGACGTTATGGTTGGACTTGACAGTGCATTCCCATTTCTTGATACCGAAGACCTCATCTTCAACTTCGATATCCATATTGTATTTGCACGCAACTTGGCATGAGAGCCTTTCACCCAACGCCGCTTCACGCTTGGTAATATGGCTTAATTCAGTAGGCAATATTTCGCCGCCGCCAGAATGAATGACGACTTTGCATTGGCCGCAAGTGCCACCGCCGCCGCAAGCGGACGAGACAAACAAGCCGTTATTGGCCAATGCACCCAATAACTTGGAACCCACAGGCACATGGATTTTCTTTTCATGGTTGATCAAGATTTCAACATCACCTTCTGCGACCAGTTTGCTTTTGGCACCGATAATGCCAAAGACTAGCGCAATCACGATTGCCGTAAAAATAATAATCCCTAATATGATTTCCAGCATGTGTTACCTTCTTAAAGTTGGATTCCAGAGAAGGCCATGAAGCCGAGCGACATCAGGCCTGCTGTGATAAACGTAATGCCCAGTCCTTGCAAGGCAGGTGGAATGTCGCTGTATTTAAGTTTTTCGCGCACACCGGCCATAACGGTAATCGCCAAAGCCCAGCCAAAGCCGCTACCGACACCGTATACAACGCTTTCCGTAAAATTATAATCACGTTCTATCATGAACAGGCTACCGCCTAAAATAGCACAGTTAACTGTAATTAACGGCAGGAAGATACCTAAGGCGAAATATAAGGCAGGAAAGAATTTATCCAACACCATTTCCAGAATTTGCACCAAAGCACCGATAATACCTATACAGCTCAACAATGCCAGAAAACTCAGGTCAACGCCCGTAATACCCATCCAAGCCAAGGCATTTTCTTTCAAGAGGGCATGGTAAACAAAGTTGTTTGCAGGTACGGTAATCGCCTGTACGACCATGACGGCGACACCCAAACCCATCGCAGTGGAAATCTTTTTAGAAACGGCTATAAAGGTACACATCCCCAAAAAGAAGGATAAGGCCAGATTTTCAATGAAAACGGCTTTGACAAATAGACTGACTAAACCTTCCATTAGTGATGCCCTCCATTGCCGTGCGCTGCACCGTCTTCGCCGTGCGCAATCGCCATGATTTTATAATCCACGACTTCCCGCTGCTCAGGTTTCAATTGGCGTACTGCCCAAATAATCAGGCCAATAATAAAAAATGCGCTAGGCGGCAACAGCATCAAACCATTGGGGTCGTACCAACCGCCATCTTTAGCTAGCTTAAGCACCTCGTAACCCAACAGCTTGCCAGATCCGAAGATTTCCCGAAAAAATGCGACCGTGATTAGGATTAAGCTATAACCAGCGCCATTGCCTATGCCGTCTATGAAACTTTCCAATGGTGGGTTTTTCATGGCATACCCTTCCGCACGGCCCATGACGATGCAGTTGGTAATAATCAAGCCGACAAACACTGACAATTGCTTGCTAATGTCGTAGGCAACCGCCTTCAAAATTTGATCTACCACGATAACCAGGGACGCAATAATCGTCATCTGCACGATGATACGAATACTGCTGGGCGTGTGATTCCTCACGGCACTAATAGCTGCGCTGGAAAACGCCGTCACCAAAGTCAAAGCCAACGCCATAATCAGTGAGGTAGACATCTTGGATGTCACCGCCAAGGCAGAGCATATCCCCAAGACCTGTAAGGTAATCGGATTGTTATTGACCAAGGGATCAATCAGAACCTTCTTGGTCTCATCGTTCAATAATGCGTCTTTTAGTTCATTGCCTATTACTGCGCTCATGATTTTGCCCTCTTAACCCTTACTTTACTTAAATAACGCGCAAAACCTTCTTTGCTCATCCAGTATCTGACCAGATTGGTGACGCCATTGCTGGTCAAGGTTGCGCCAGCCAAGCCATCGACTTGGTATTCTGCGCCCATTTTTCCGGTATCGACGGAACCTTTTATGAGCGCCAATGCGGGTTCGCCTATATCGGCTTCTTCAATTGAACCCTTATCCAAGGACGGTTGGTCGGTCTCAGCATACACTTTTTTGCCTTTCCAAAGTGCCCGCCACTTGGGGTTGACCACCTCGCCGCCTAAACCTGGAGTTTCTGCCTGGTCATAGAAATTGATGCTTTGTACCGTTTGCCCATCGGGATCTAATGACAAGAAGCCATACAGCGTAGACCACAAGCCATAACCGCTCACAGGCAGGATTATCGACTTGATTTGGCCAGCCTCTTTCACTAGGAAGACTTTGGCTAACTTGGCTTTTGCGCGGATGTGTGCAATGTCCTTGTCCTTTGGGATTGCAACACTCAGTTTAGGATCTTTAGCCGCTTTGCGTTGGTCGTATTCATCTGCATTGACCGATTCGTCGTATTCGCCTGTTTCCAAGTTGACAACCTTGGGTTCGATACGTTCCGCAAATGCCGCATCGATGTCCATGCCCTCTTCCATCAAACCTGCGACTTCCAGAATGTTCTTCTTCATGTCGAGGTTCTTGTTGTACACCTGTAAAGGCTTCAAGGCAACCGCACCAAAAGAAACCAGTACCGAACAAACTAAACAAAGGGCGACCGCAATTGCGATGGTCTTTTCCAGGCTATCGTTACCTAAGCCTAAGACTTTTTCCTTATAGGCCAGGAATTTTTGGTAATGCTTGCAATTATCGAGCATGGTACGGAATTTAACGTAATGCTCGTTGTTTTTGATGACGTTAAGCATGGCGTTTGATCCTTCTTCTGATATTGGCTTGCATCACAAAATAATCAATTGTCGGGGCGAACATATTGGAAAACAGGATAGCCAGCATGATCCCTTCGGGAAATGCCGGGTTGACCACTCGGATCAACACCGTCATGATGCCGACCAAAGCCCCATAGACCCATCGTCCAGTATCGGTCATGGCAGCACTGACTGGATCGGTGGCCATATAAACCATGCCGAATGCGAAACCGCCCATCGTCAGATGCCAATACCAGGGGATACCGAACATAGGGTCGGTATCGCTACCAATCATATTGAATAACAACGATGTCGCCACCATGCCAAGGAAAACGCCGCCCATGATGCGATAGGAGGCTATCCGTGTATATAGCAAGAATGCAGCACCTATCAGGATTCCTAGCGTTGAAGTTTCACCCAAACAACCCGGCTCAAAACCGAGGAATGATTGAACCCAGGTGTAATTTGCGGCGTGGACGGCTTCCAAACCACCGGTCGCGGCCAAACCTAACGGTGTTGCTGCCGTATAACCATCAACGGCAACCCAAACCGAATCACCGGTAATGGAAGCAGGATAAGCAAAATACAAAAATGCCCGACCCGTTAACGCAGGATTCAAGAAATTTTTGCCCGTGCCCCCAAACACTTCCTTGCCGATGACGATACCAAATGAAATGCCCAATGCGACCTGCCACAAGGGCATATCAGGTGGCATAATCAATGTGTAAAGCATGGAAGAAACCAGGAAACCCTCGTTGACTTCATGGCCGCGTACGGTTGCAAACAACACTTCCCATATACCGCCCACCGCTAAAGTAACGATATAAATAGGGAAAAAATACAACGCGCCATGCACAAAATTGGACAATGGATTCATCGGGTTATAACCCAACAGGGACATGAATATGCCGCGCCAGTTCGATATTTCCTTCGTACCCATGGCTTCCATCGCATGGTTAGCCTGATAACCCGTATTGTACATCGCCATCAGCACACAGAAAAATGTCGCAATGACCACAAACGTCATCGTCCGTTTCAGGTCATTGCCATCCCGGATGTGGGTTTTACCGCCCGTCACGTCGGCAGGCGTGTAAATGAAGGTGTCCACCATCTCATACAAGCCGAAATATTTTTCGAACTTTCCGCCTTTTGTAAAATACGGCTCAATCTTGTCTAAAAAATCTCTCGCCGACATTAGCCTTCCTTCTCAATTTTAGTTAAATTCGCTCGCAGAACCGGACCGAAATCATGCTTACCTGGATCGACAAAGGTAAACAAGGATACGTCTTCCTCATCCAACTCTAAGCAACCCAACAACTGGGCTTGGTCGGTGTCACCCACTATCATTGACTTAAGCAACGGCGTCGGCAGGATGTCCATTGGCATAACGGTTTCATAAATGCCGACTGGGACAATCGCACGGTTACTACCGTTACGGTTGGTCGTAAACGGAAATTTCCGGTTCGCTTTGCGGTCTTGACGGCTTTTGATGTAAACATCCAACGCAGAATACTTGTCTTTGCCCGGCACGATCCAACCAAAAAACTCACGTGCCCTGCCTTCTTGCAACGCAGAGACCTGGAGATGATAACAGCCCAAAAAGGCCGCCCAATCTTTGGCTTGATGTCCATGCAGGACGGAACCGGAAACCACGCGGCTTTCTACATCAGAAAGCAATTCACCCGCGATCAGGTCGTCGGTATTGGCACCAACTCGAGTGCGGACTAACCTAGGTTTCTTCACTGTGGGCCCTGCCAAAGAAACTACGCGCTCTACATTCAATTTACCTGTCGTGAACAATGCGCCTATTGCCAAAACAGCCTGGTAATCGATATACCATACGAATTTATCGACATTGACCGGATCGAGGAAATGGATATGCGTACTTGGCAAACCGGCAGGATGCGGCCCTGAAAACTCAGCAACGACGGCTGGACTGTTATCCCCGACCGTAATCTCGGCACCTTTTGCCTTACAGACGTAAGTCTTGCCTTCGCTTAGCCTGGATAACACCACCAAGCCATTGGCAAAATCCTTACTGCGATCCTTGATGATAACGGCAGGATCTGCCGCCAGCGGACGGGTATCAATCGCCGTTACAAAAATGGATTTAGGTTTGCTGTCAATTGTCGGAATTTTGCCATATGGCCTTGTCCGCAAGGTTGTCCATAAGCCGGATTTAATTAGGTTTGCTTTAACCTTTTCGGCATCCAGCTTGGCTAATTCCGTTTCCTTAAACTTAGCGAAAGATTCCTGCTCCGAGCCGTCCAGTTCAATAACGACAGACTGCAAAACGCGCTTCTCGCCGCGATTGATGTTTTTGACAACGCCAGACCCAGGCGAGGTGAATACGACACCGGGATTTTTTTTGTCCTCGAACAAGACTTGCCCCAGTTTGACCTTATCCCCTTCATTGACCATCATCGTGGGTTTCATCCCTACGTAGTCCATTCCCAGGACTGCAACTGACTTGACAGCATTTGCCTTCCCAATGACCTGTTCAGGCTGTCCCATTATTGGGATATCCAAACCTTTTTTTATTAAAAATTGCATTTGATAAGTCCGCTCTCCAGATGCGTTGCAACAAAATCATTTCTAAGCTACAACGATGTAGTTAGACGCATTAATTACGATGGTTTAAATCATCGACATTACATCATAAAAACTGCTTTTCCTCAACCAAGGATCAATCAAAACTTAGAAACATACGCCCTCACTTTACAAAGGGTCTGGATAAATCGATTTCATTCATACGCACCTCGACAAACCGGAGTTGGCGTCCGCCCGAAGCCGAACGCCCTTCATGGGCAAAGGCGACAAAAAATACGGTCAGCAACAAGGTCTGCGCAATCACCACCTTTAAGCGATAACCTGCCAATCTCAAAGCACACCGACCAAATTGTCTTGACTTACATTGGGCATCGACAATGCCATCAACGCAAATAGATTTGGGAGCGGCAAACCGTTTTGTGGTTACGGGTTAACCGATGCCAACAAGCTGAGAGCACCAAGGCAAAGATAAATTCGTTATCCGCTGAACCCATACTGCTTTCTGACCATATGCCGATTGGATAACCGGGCAACATAAAATTATTGCAGGCATATTGGGATTGAGTAGACATAGGAATATTTAATTTTACCCCCTCCCTGGAATGCATAACACGTTTCAGGTTTGGCGTAGCGCGCGAGGTTATGGCGCCTCTTTAGCGACGGGCGCGTGTTACCGGTGAGATAAAACCGCCCTTCTACAATCTGATGACGAACGTTGGAGATGATTTCCGCGCGGGGGTAGTTTCGCGGTACGCCCAGGGTGCTTTGTCAACCTAAAGATAACTTAACCCAGAGCTTCTGCAAAACCCAGAGGCAATAAAAAGCCCGCTTAAAGCGGGCATGTTGAGTCTTATTATTGTTATTATCTCGCTGTACGAATGTGTCTTCTGTACAACTTAACTCAAGCAGAATTGCTTTTTTATTATTGTTATATTTCAATAGCCTATAAGGCTATGTCCCCCTCTATGCCAGTGTTTAAACTAGCACCGCTCCGAAAAGCTGGACGTATTCTATATCTAAAAAAACGCCTTTGTCCAACAAAAAAAATAATAATTTAAAAAATTAACTTTCCCATAAAAAATATCTTATTATTACAGTAAGTTACAAATTGATGCCAATAATCACCCCTAAAATTGTAGGCAAAAACTGACCTGCATTCGGCTCCCCGTTAAGCCCAGGTTCATAAACACGTTTGATAAATTACTGGTTTCGTCGGGCTTCAATCTGTTCGTTCAAAAAGAAATCATGCCTCTCTCTCAGTATAGCCACCAACTGCGGATTCAGCTTTTTTGATTGCTGCGCCAACCGGATTTGGAAGACTGCATCCTGGACTTGTCCCATTGCGTAATAGTATTCGGCTAGATAGCGGTGCGATTCCGCAGGCTCCCGTAAGTCGCTATAAACCTGCGCTAACAACTCATAATAAACCGGAAGTTTTTGTGATTTATAAGATAACGCCGCCAGATTTTTCTTAGCCAGTTGAGCTTCACCTGACCGCACCAAGGTCGTGATGTATTCCAATTTGATGGCTTCCTTACTCGGGAACTGCTCTGTTAATTTTTGGTATCGGGCGAGCGCGAGACGATAGTTTTTGGATTCGAGCGCAGTGCGTGCCAGTGCAGTGGCATACTGTGATTGTCCTGGATATTGTTTTACCAAGTCTTGAAAAATGGACTCTGCCTCATTGTATTGTTGGGCTTTAAGCGCCACCAAGCCCATCCCATAACGCGCAACGGTCCGTTGCTCTGTCGTTCCTTGTGATAACCTGGACTTAAATACCCTGCCTCTTCCAGCGTCATCTTTGCTACCTAAGACTTGGAGTTTGGCCCTGGTAAGCTGATAGCCCAAGGTGTCTGAATATTGCTTGTAAGGATAAGTCTCGGCACGTCCACGGGTGTCTGAAATACGTGATGCCGTAACGGGATGTGTCCGCAAAAATTCTGGCACGTCCCGCCCGTAATAGCGGCTAGATTGTTGCAAGCGTTCAAAAAAAGTCGGCATGCTTCGCGGGTCGAATCGGGATTCATGCAAGGTCTGCATACCGACACGGTCGGCCTCCATTTCGTTTTCTCGGGTGAAATCGATTTGGAATTGCACGCTGCTGCCCATAATCGCCATAATCGCCGCTTGCCCCAATGCGGGCGCTTGTGTTCCTATCAATATCGCAGCCAGCGTCGCCGCCATCGTAGGAACCGAAAGGCGGCCTGCCGCCTCTGCGGCACGGTACAAGTGCCGTTGCGTGACATGGGCGATTTCGTGCGCCATCACCGAAGCCAGCTCGCTTTCTGCTTCGGTCAATACGATCAAGCCCGAATTCACGCCAACATACCCCCCAGGCCCCGCAAACGCATTGATGTCGTTTTCCATCACGACAAAAAAATGGAACGGCAAACTGGGGTTGTCGCAGTTAGCAACCAGTGTTTGGCCTATAGACTGGATGTATTCTTGAATTTCCGCATCTTGGTTGATGGTAACCTGGGAATGCAGGCTCCTGAAAAATGCTTCACCCAATTCCTTTTCTTCTGCAGGCGAAATGATCGTGCCAGAAGAATCGCCCATATCCGGCAATTCGATCTTGGTGTTGGGTTCAGCCTTATAGGTAACGGGAAATAACGCCAGGATTAGCGCTAACAAGGTATGTCGAGAAACCAATTTCATTGCAATAGGACTGAATGAGATATGCTAAGTTCCAGGAATCCAAACTCACTTAATGGCGACTACCTTAGTAATAGATAGCCTGACCCTTTAGTATTTATCCGCTTCCTCTTTTGCTTTTTTTGCGCCATCCACATTCTTTTGCAATTCCCTTGCATTCGCTATCAACAACCAACTGTGTTTCTTCAAGGCATTATCATTCACAGCCAATAAGGCCGCTTTTCGGGCAATATCTTCTGCAAGCCGTGGTTTGGATTGCTTTAAGCGCAAGACGGCGAGCTTATAGTACAGGGCGGCATTCCTTGGTTCGATACGGATGGCGCGTTCTATAGACGAAACGGCGGAATCGAGATTGCCGCCTTGACTATTTTCATTGGCGGCCAGAAGCAGTGAACCTACGGCAGGAGACTGCGGGGCAAAAGTTTCCAATGGCACAAGCTCTGCCGGTCCTTTGGGCGCTTCCGGGACAGGTGGCGCGACTAGTTGAACAATTTCATTAGGTTTGGGCTGCTCTGCGGGCGGCTCAGTTTCCGGCATTTGCGGATCTTCGGAGGGTTGCCCTATCCCAAACGGATCGGTGCTGCCCGCCGATTGTTCCGGTGCGCCGCCCAAGTCTGCAGGGGGCGGCAAATTGGGATTAATTTCCACCATCTCCGGCGTCTTATTTCCGCCTTCTAACGGCTTGGTTTCAAGCACTTTCGGGGGTTGTTGCGCAGCTTGATCGGGTACGTTTTGCGCATTATCATACGGCTCATTTGCGTAAGGGTCGTCGGTCTCTCCACCAAAGACAGGTGCCGGTGGTTGTCCGTCATAAAAATTAGCGCAAGCGGTAAGGGCGGAAATTAAAAAAACAATAAATGCCAGGCGAATATTTTGCATACGTGATTTGAAACCCCTCTATTACACCGCACTGGGCATTAGCAATTTGGAACCAACTCTTACGAAATGGTTTTATTGTCGCATTTTAACCTACAAACTTTTTCTGCCCAACAATACTATCGAATACCTAGACAACGTAATGCCGATACTTTCTCCGCTTAAGCCAAAAAATAAAACCGCCTGGGAAAAAGAAAACCTAGCTCGAAGGACTACTCAGACTTTGTTACAAACAGGCATCTAATTGACCAATATTAAGTGATAGGCGTCATGCCACTAACCACTTTTGTGGTTTTAAGTAGCGTTCATAGAGGACAGATTCAGGGCTGTTAGGTTCAGGTTGCCAGTTGTACTTCCAGTGGACAACAGGGGGTAACGACATCAGGATGGACTCTGTCCTACCACCGGATTGCAAGCCAAACAAGGTACCGCGATCATAAACCAAGTTGTATTCGACATAGCGTCCACGGCGATAAAGCTGGAAATCGCGTTCCCGATCACCAAAAGGCGCGGCTTTGCGCTTCTGTACAATGGGCAAATACGCTTTGATATAGTGGTTGCCGACTGATTGCATAAAGGCAAAGCAACGCTCAAAACCCCATTCATTCAAATCATCAAAGAACAGCCCTCCAACGCCTCGGGTTTCATTACGATGTTTCAGGAAAAAATACTCGTCACACCAGTCCTTATACGCCGGATAGACATCCTCGCCAAAAGGTTCACAGGCAGAACGGGCCGTTCGATGCCAATCGATAACATCTTCTTCAAACGGGTAATAAGGCGTTAAATCAAAGCCGCCACCAAACCACCAAATTGTGGGTTCATTTTCTTTTTCCGCTATTAGGAACCGCACATTGGCGTGGGAAGTAGGGACATAAGGATTAAGCGGATGAATAACCAGGGACACACCCATCGCCTGAAATTGCCGATTCGCAAGCTCAGGCCGCTTGGCAGTGGCGGATGGCGGCAAGCTAAAACCGGACACATGGGAAAAATTCACCCCTCCTTGCTCAAATACCTGTCCATTACACAACACCCGTGTCCTGCCGCCACCTCCTTCGCTACGTTCCCACAGATCTTCGATAAAACGCGTTTTTGGCTCTTCCCCCTCCAAAGCCTCACAGATAGTGTCTTGCAGACTGAGCAGGTAGTTTTTTACTTGGTTGATATCATTAATATTCATAGTAAACGAGGTCATTAAATTTGTTTAATTAGATGCTGCAATTCATCCTGAATTCTCCGACGATAAAAGATGAACTTCCAGCGCGAACCACCACATTGCCGCCACAGCAAAGCCGAACGTATCCCCGCCAAGAGCAACGCCCTGATCTTATTGGCTATTGCATGGCTAGAAAGAAACCGTTGTTCTCCGTTGACCATAATCCTGGGCTGTAAGGTACTAATGGTGCTGTGGTAAAGGTCGCCAAGGTTCGCCAGGACATTCTCGTGCAGCAACCCAAATTGTTCGGCTTGGGCTTGTGCCTTGACGACACCCGCTTGTATGATTGCAAGAAAGTCCTTGCGGTCGGCCAGCTTTTTCTCCAGGAATACGATAGAGGCTGCATAACGGGCTTGATCGGGATTAGGCGGTTTTTCGCCCGTCAGTTGACCGTTGAGCTGTTCAAAACCCAATTTCAACCCGGACAACCCACCATAAATATCAACCGCACTGTCTGAATCGATTTTTAGCACACTGCCTATACTGGCTTCCATCGCTTCCTGGTCACATGTGCCAGTGGTCGCCAATTGTTGGACCAAAACGGCGACTTGGGCTATTCCGGCAAGGGCAATCGTTTGGTTGGAGAAGGTTTTCAGTTCCATATTTTTAAGGGTCGGTTCAAGTGGCAATCGTAGCAATAATAAAGTGGTTAGTTCAATGACAACCCACCTATAATTTGATTACGATCAAGTATCCGCTAATTATTGGTTGTGATATAACTATGGCATTATACGACTATGGAGACGAAAATGATTGAATCAGCATCGTTAACGGTAACTGGCATGAAATGTGGCGGCTGTGAAAACAATGTCACTACAAAATTAATGTCCATAGGGGGCGTGAAATCGGCTATTGCATCGAGCAAAGACAAAGAGGTGAACGTCGAATTCGAACCGGACAAAACCGACTTGACTGCGATTGCAAAGGCAATTGTTGAGGCAGGATATACCGTCGTTGGAGATATTTGACTGATTTAATCACATAAGGCATTGTCATGAGCACAAAACCTGTCGCTGAAGAAGCAACAACCGAAACCCGTTTATCCATCATGGGCATGAGTTGTGCGGGATGCGTCAGCACAGTAGAAGGTGCGTTAGCCTCTGTGCCGGGGACAATTTCGGTCAGTGTGAACTTTGCCGACCATTCCGCTATGGTCAAGGGAAATGCCGATCCTGACTTGTTGAAACAAGCCGTCATTGCAGCAGGTTATGATGCGGCAGTCGTGGAAGGCCTGGAAAACCCCGAAGAGCAAGAAGCATTGGAACGGCAACGCTACCGTTCCTTGATGAAAAAAGCAGCGGTGGCTGGTGTATTCGGCGCTTTTCTCATGGCAGCGGAACATTTAAACTGGCTACCCGACATGGGGTCAGAAACGGGCCGTTGGGTTTGGCCTGAGATTGCCCTTATAACACTGGGCATATTAGCCTATTCCGGCTTACATTTTTACCAGGGCGCCGCAAAGGCACTGGGCTTAGGCCAGGCCAATATGGATACCCTGATTGCCTTGGGCACGGGTGCGGCCTGGCTGTTTTCCTGCATTGTCATAGATTTTTATGGAATCCTGCCGTCATTGGCAAAACACGCTTATTTTGAAGCGGCAGTCGTCATCCTGGCGTTCATCAACCTGGGGACAGGCTTGGAGACAATGGCAAGAGGCCGAACATCCGGTGCGATCAGGAAACTCATCGGCTTGCAACCGCGCACCGCCCGTGTCGTTCGGGACGGCAAGGAACAAGACATTCCCATCGAGGATGTCGGTTTAGGCGAAACGCTACGGGTTAGGCCGGGTGAGAAAATAGCCGTCGACGGCGTGCTGTTTGAGGGACATTCAACGGTCGACGAATCCATGTTGACGGGTGAACCTTTACCCATTGAGAAAACGATCAACAGCGAAGTGGTAGCCGGTTCTATCAACCTGACCGGCACATTCTTGTTTAGCGCCACCCGTATCGGCAAGGATACCGCGCTGGCGCAAATCATAAAAAGTGTTAGGCAAGCGCAAAGCAGCAAACCTGAAATTGCCCGCTTGGTCGATAAAATCTCCGCCGTATTTGTGCCAATAGTGGTGTTGATCGCCATCGTGACTTTTGCACTTTGGTATTACTTTGGCCCCGTACCATCCCTGGGCTATGCCTTCGTCACCGCCATGACCGTGTTGGTGATTGCTTGCCCCTGCGCCTTGGGATTGGCTACGCCAATTTCCGTGATGGTTGCGGTGGGCAGGGCCGCGCAATCGGGCATATTGATCCGCCAAGGCGATGCCTTGCAAAAAGCCGGACAATTGACTTGCGTGGTGCTCGACAAAACCGGAACAATTACCGAAGGCAAGCCTGTCGTTACAACGGTAAGGCATACGGCTAAATTCGACGGCAATACGGTATTGGCCTTGGCAGCCAGCATTGAAGCAGGCTCTGAACATCCTTTGGCGGCAAGTATTCTGGCGGCGGCAAAAGAACAGCAACTCAAGCTGGAAAAAGTGCAAAAATTTGCGGCCATCGCCGGGCATGGCGTAGAGGCCATCATCAATGGAAAATCGGTTTATTTCGGTAATCGCACACTCATGGGCCTGAAAGGCCTTAATGCCAAGAAATACGACGGACAACTGTCAGAATTGTCGGCTTTAGGCCAAACGCCGATGTTACTGGCAGTTGACAACACGATTGCCGGAATCATTGCCGTGTCCGACCCCATTAAAAAGGATTCCCTCCATGCCGTACAACAACTGCAAAAGTTGGGTGTCCGTGTACTTATGGTGACGGGCGACAATGAAATCACCGCACAGGCCATCGCCAAACAAGCGGGCATTACCGAAATCAAAGCCCAAGTGTTACCCCAAGATAAGGCCAGCATCATCAAAGAATTGCAACAGCAAGGACAAATTGTCGGCATGGTCGGCGACGGTATCAACGATGCCCCCGCACTGGCGCAAGCCGATGTCGGCATGGCAATCGGCACAGGCACGGACGTGGCGATTGAAAGCGCTGATGTCGTTATTTTGCAAGGCTCGTTACTGAAAGTCCCCGAAGCCATCGCCTTATCCAAAGCGACCGTCAAAAACATCAAACAAAACTTGTTCGGTGCATTCTTTTACAACACTATCAGCATTCCCGTCGCTGCTGGCGCTTTATTTCCATTTTTCGGCATCTTGCTCAACCCCATGATCGCAGGGGCAGCCATGGCGATGTCGTCATTAACCGTGGTGACTAACGCCAGTCGACTGCGGTGGATGAAATTGAAAGGTTGAAATAATGAGGATAGGTCGAACACTTAGCCTGTATTTATTTCCTACCGAGAAGCGATACCTGGAAACCCTATAATAATACCTAAAATAACCCAGGAGGGCTTATGCCTAAAAATATTATCTTGTTTTCCGATGGCACAGGAAACACCAATATTAAAAACAGGGGGACCAATGTCTATAAACTTTACGAGGCCATAGATTTTAATTTGGAACAACCCAAACAAGTTGCCTTTTACGATGATGGTGTCGGTACACAAGAATTTAAGCCGCTAAAAATGATGGGGGGTGTTTTTGGTTGGGGCCTCAGTCGAAATATCAGACAATTGTACAAGGAATTGGTGCAGGTCTATGAACCGGACGACAAAATCTATATGTTTGGCTTTAGTCGAGGGGCGTTCACTATCAGGCGGCTGGCAGGCCTGATTGGTTCAATGGGGATATTGGACAAAACCGCTTACGTTGATGACGAGATACTTGATAATGCTGTTTGGCACTGTTTCAAACATTATCGCTCTAAAAATAGGGCGGTGTTTGAACCGTATTATGAACCCATTATCAAACGGGTTTACGATGAACTGGTGTACAGGCTACCTGACAATGAACTTAAGTTCTGCAAGACTAAACCGCCCATAGAATTTGTTGGGGTTTGGGATACCGTCGCCGCTGTCGGCTTACCCTTTGACGGGATTGCGACACATTTATTGGATAAATTTGTCTTTAGGTTTAAATTTCAGGATCGTACGCTTCACCCTAAAGTCAAAAAAGCCTGCCATGCCCTTTCAATTGACGACGAACGCAAGATATTCCACCCATTGTTATGGGAGGACGATCCCCGTATCGAACAGGTTTGGTTCCCAGGTGTGCATGCCAATGTAGGCGGTGGTTATCCGCAACAAGGGCTTTCGCTAGTGACGCTCGACTGGATGATGGGCAAAGCCCATGCCGCCGGACTTGAATTTGTCCCCAACGACGTGCAATACGTTAAAGACCGGAAATATGTCTTTGATAAACTTTATAACTCCCGTGCCGGCATGGGGGTATATTACCGGTACGAACCGCGCGACATCGCCAAGATTTGTAATGACACCCGACATCAGATCTCGATTAAGATCCCCAAAATTCATGTGAGCGTTTTCAAACGTATTTCCCAGGGAATACTGGGTTATGCGCCCGGCAACCTTCCTTTGGCTTTTGAAGTTGTCGATGACAAGGGCAAGCACAAAAACTCCCAAAAGATAGTCGATTTAGTCAATGATTCCATTGCACCCAATACACTTTTAGATCGGACATCAAAATATTTTCAACCTCGCCGTATCCTGTATTACACTTTTTTTGTCTATTCAGTTTTGACATTGTGGTGGCTAGTGAGGTGGGACATATCGAATCCCGATGTACAGTTATATGGCACCGTGAAAATACTGATTTCCCCCGACGGCCTACTGGACAAATTGGTCTTTCTGGTCTGGGATCATCCCACACTTATTTTACTTGGCACGATAATTTTTGGCGGTTCCGTTTATGTCAGGAAAAAAATGGAAGCCACATTCTCTGAATTTTGGTCAAGGCTTAGGCCACGTCTGGTAGACTTACTAAAATAGAAAAATATATTTGAGAAATGGTGCACTTGATCTGAATTAATTGGCTTGCCAGAGATTGCCTTCTTGTGCAGGATTTAAATAAACTGTGTGGATGGATAAACATGCAGACAGGCATTTTAGCTTTGTGCCACGAACGATATTTGGAAAATGACACTTAATTCCCTAATGCGCATCGACTTATTGTTTGTTTTCGGATTGAACCCTAACCTTTGGATTATTAGTTTAAGCATTAATTTTTTGCCCGCCTGATTAGGCTATCCAATACGTCGGGCACAAAGCGTTCAGCAAATCCAGATATAAAACAAAGGATAAGAAGTTTTGCCGTCTGTGCCGAATCATAAGGCGCGCACAGGAATTTCCCTATAAAGTTTTGCGATGCACTGATATTGCATTCTGCATTTACATCCGGCTTCGGCAGCAAATCCAGAATGTTGACCAGTTGTGATCGGGACAGCAAATAGACCAACACCGAAAACACAGCCCCACTGACCACTAAGGAAATCATATAAGATTTCGACATGCCGTGGCCAATATCAGTTGAATTAATCGCAGAGTCGGTAAAATTGGTCGATGTGTTGGAGGCTTGCTCAAGGCGTTGCAATAAACTGACGACAGCGCCAATCATGCCAAAATAGACGGTCAACAAAATCAACTGCCAACTTTGCCCGGTTGTCGTGTGGTTAGTTAGCGAAAACATGGCGATACCGGCTATCAATAGCCCAAAAAAAAGGACGATTGGCACTTCTTTTTTCTCGTTAATGGCAAGGTTTCGTTGCATTCGATAATAATTCATACGTTGCATTTGCCGGGTGATATTGACTGCATCTTCCTTCAAAAGTAAGTAATACCAATGCCAATAGTTTCTTATATTAATAAAGCCCACTGTCGGGTACACAGATTTCTAATAGTGTCGGGCTGGCTGGCAAACCGGTTCCATGCCTGGCAAC
>NZ_AYLO01000020.1 GCF_000496735.2 Methyloglobulus morosus KoM1 | reverse complement strand
TAGGGAAAAGAGGGAATCCATTTTTGCAAGACCCAAAAAATGTCAACACCTGGATTAAGGTTTTTATCGTACCCAAACTATAAGAAGATATCTTAACTGAAGAGGAGTGAAGCAATGCGTATCTATATTCATGGCCTGATTGTTATCCTGCTGGGCTTATCACTGGTAGCCTGCAATAAAAAGTTAACCTCAAATGAACTGCCTGCCAATGTCTCAGCGGGCGGCACTTATTACACACAAGTCGTGATGCACTACGAAAAGAATGTGTATCCGACCACCAATTATCAAGTGGGTACAATGATTCCTGTGAATACCCCAGTAAAGTTGGTAGAGATAAAAGAAAAAACCATTGATTTAGAAATGAATGGCGGCCAGAAATTAACCTTAAAAAATGTAGAAAAACATACTGGCGACAATACCGTACAGGCATTTAACAAGTTATTCAGTAGGCAAAAAGTTAACTTAGACCAATTTAGTGCGCTGGAAAGAGAACATATAGCTTCCGGCACTGTTGCGGTGGGGATGAGCAAAAAAGCCGTTACAACAGCCATTGGCTATCCACCCATTACCAAAACAGCGAATTTGAATGCGGACACCTGGGTATACTGGCGGCATCGGTTCAATACCTTCAACGTCAATTTCAAAAACGGCAAGGTATTTGAGATTGTCGATTAAAGTAAGCGTTTAGTGGCTTTCGGAATGCTGAAAGGAATCCTCTTAGGTGGCCTGTTCTTAAGCTATCCCTTCCTGATATACAAGGGCATGGAAAGCGGCCTGAATTGGCTGGTGCCAGTGATTTTTTCAGGGATTTTTTTATACCGTGCATGGCATTCGCAAGAGTTAAGTGCGCGTATTGAGAATGGGTTATTCGCTATCGCTTTACTGGCGGGCACTATCTATATGCAGACCATTACGGCCAAAATATTGCCGGTATTCGTGCAGTTAATGCTGATGGTTTTTTTTGGACGCACGTTGTTCAAGGATAAAGGGCCGCCCCTTATCGAACGCATCGTACGCTTGCAATTTCCCGAAACACCAACAACCCTTAACCGCTATTGTTGGCAGTTGACGTTGGTGTGGACGGCTTTTTTCGCGGTCAATGCATTGGTATGCGGCGCGTTGGCAATTTGGGGATCGAGCTTTTGGTGGGTCTTGTACAATGGGGTTGTGATTTACGCTATCATGGTTGTACTGGTTATTGGTGAATATGTCTACCGCCGCATCCGCTTTGCTGATCTTAGCGTCCTTCACCAAGGGATACCGGATCCGAAAGCAACGGTTAAGGCGATGATTATTAATGGCCGCAAAGTTTTTCTGGAGATGAAGGAGCGTTAAATGAGAATAACAAAAAAGGTTTTTAGCGGGATTACCTTGTATTTAATGGCAATAGGCAGTGTTTATGCTGAAGATTCATTGCTGAAATTAATGCAGAAGCTGAAGTCGGAGCCAACGCCCAGGGTTGCCTACCAAGAAACCCGCAACCTCAAATTAATGACCGAACCTTGGCACGGGAACGGTTATTTGTATTCCCTGCCACCGGAACTGATGGTCCTGGAACAGCTAAAGCCGGAGCGGGTGTTGATGGGTGTCAAGGGAGATAAGGCATTCTACTTTGACCCTGGGAAAAATGAGCGCCATCAAACGGATCTGGTCGGCGATAATGAATTAAATGTGCCGCTTACCGTGTTTAAGGCATTGGTCAATGCGGATGAGGCGTTATTGCGCAGTTTATACCAAATTGATTTTACCAGCAGCCCTCAGGATTGGTTGATGGAATTGAAACCTAAACAAAAGACGGGATCGGTATCAAAGATTATCGTATCTGGACAGTCTGGCCAGCAAGCCAACAAAATCTATATCCTTATGGAAGATGGCGATTCAAGCGAATTTAATATACAGAAAGATGACGGTGCCGGAAAAAGCAGCGGCAACATAACCCGGTTGTATACAGAGTTGCTCGGAGAATAGTTTGCTGAACCTGCGCATAGTAGGCTTTTACCTTGTTCCGCTGCTATTGGGATTAGTAGTGATGGGCAGTGTGCATTTTAAAACCGATCTTTCGGCGTTTATTATTGCAGGTGACAACGCCGAAGAAATCCTGCTCGCCAGTGAAATGCAATCCGGTGCCTTGTCTCGGCGTTATCTGATTGCTGTTGATTCGGAACAGAAGCATTTAGTGCCGGTAGCCTTTATGCAAAAGCTCAAAATGCAGCTCAAGGCAATTGACGGCGTGACAGATGCCTGGTTTCCCGAACAGGATACGAATGTCCCAGACACTCTGCTATCTTTGTACGGCCCTTATGCGGGAGCGTGGTACAGCCTAGACCCCCAGCGCGATTTGCCGCAGCTATTTTCCGAGCAAGGCTTGCGGCAACGCGCGCAGCTGCTTAAAAAGGCCCTATTGTCGCCGCAAGGTGCAGTTGTTAAAAAATTGCTTGTGCAAGACCCCTTGCTGCTCGCCCTAAATGGTTTTCAGGCGCAGGGCTTACAGATGCAGCAGGCGCAAAGCAAGGTTCGGACGTATAGTAACCTTATCTTGGAAACGGCACTGGCGGGTTTGGATGTGCCACAACAAAAGCGTATACAGGCCTCCATTAGGTCTGCTTTTGATGCCTTAAACAACACCAATAACGTATCGGCAGAGCACTATCGATTAGAGATGACGGGGGTGCCTGTTTTTGCTGTTGCGACGCAGACATTGATTCAGGGAGACCTACAACTGGTCAGCCTATTGACCACTATCGGCCTATTCCTGTTGTTTTTTCTGGTTTTTCGCTCTTATACCGCGTTGTTTCAAGTGTTCAGTATTTTGTTGATTGCCATCTTAGCAGCCATATTTACCACGCAACTGGTATTTGGGTATGTCCACGGCATGACAGTCGCGATAGGTTCGACCCTTCTGGGCATTTGCATCGACTATCCCATTCACGCCATCGCCCATGTACAAACAGTTAAACCCGAACAAAGAGTGCCGGTGATTGCCAGAATCTGGCCCAGCATGGTACTGGGAGGCATCACTACGCTGGTCGGGTATATGGCATTGGGTGCGTCGGGCTATCCGGGCTTTAAGCAAGTGGCTGTCTATGCGGCTAGCGGCATTATCGTAAGCTTATTGCTAACCCGATTTGTGTTGCCTAGTTTATTGGAAAATCAATCCAGCAGGCTATTGAACTTACCGTTATCCGCAACTTGGGCTGCATTTTGCCAACGCTTTAGGGCTGAGTTAATGGGGCTATTGGCAATCCTTTTAATGATCTCATTGTTTGGCCTCACTTCACTGCATTGGATGGAAGACATGCAGGAATTGACCCCGGAATTGAATTATCTGAAACAGGTCGACAAACGCATTCGGGAACGCATTACCAGTATAGAGCCCGGTCGGTTTGTCATGGTTTCCGCCAATAACATCGACACGGCGTTAGAGAAAAGTGAAGCGGTTTATAAGGTGTTGGATCGACTCAAACAGGCTAAGGATTTGACTGAATATTATGGGCTTTATCCGTGGCTACTGTCCAAGCAACAGCAAGCGCTCAATCAAACGCTATTGCAGGGCTATCTCAGTCCTGAAAATTTAGTGCGTTGGCAAAAAGCATTGACAGGACAGGGGTTGTCGGTTGAAAAGCTTGGACATTTCAATTATCCAAAGGCATCTTTTTTAAGCCTGGATCAGGTGATGGCGACACCGGTAAAAAAACTGATTGATAGTCGCGTGATCCAGGGTGAGCATGAGGCTGTTGTCATGATCTGGTTGGCTGATCATCAACCGGAAACTGTTAAGGGGGCATTACCGAAAATAGACGGCGTGCAGTATTTTAGTCAACGGGATTTACTCAACAATATGACCCATGACTATACGCTTAGGGCGGAAAAGTTATTGGTCATAGGCTTAGTTATCATCTTACTGTTGATGATAAGCCGTTACAGAAATGTGACTAAAACCTTGCAAGCCTTATTGCCGGCAATATTGTCCGCGCTTATGATCTTGGGCTTTTTGTCATTAATTGGTACTGCTATCAACTTTCTGCATTTGGTCGGTTTTTTACTGGTGGTTTCCATTTGTGTGGATTACGGTATTTTTTACCTAGAAAACCGGGGCGAAGACATTGCCCTGACATATCAAGCAATGGGAGCGGCCATGCTGACCAGCGCCTTGGCTTTTGCTTGCCTGATGATTTCGGACAGCGCTTCGTTGAAGATGTTGTCAGGCGTTGTCGTATTTGGTGTGGTACTGGGCTTTTTGCTTTGCCCGATTATTATTAAACCATCACTCCCTGACGCGATCCATTCAGATTGACAAATGTAACGGCTAAAGCCTTATAAATAGCCAACCAGGCCCTATACCTATGAACCCTGACCAATTTCAGTCATTCTTCATCCAGATAGCCGTGATGCTGGCAGTCGCCTGGCTCTTTGGCTATCTGATGAAAAGGTTGGCCCAACCTATCGTGTTGGGCGAAATTATCGGCGGTATCGTGCTGGGGCCAACCTTGCTGGGCAGCTTCTGCCCCGATGTTTATGCCATGTTGTTTCCAGATGATAAAGCCATTGTCACGGGCATGGCCGCCCTGCTTAAGATAGGCTTGTTATTCTTCATGTTCGCTGCGGGTTTAGAAGTCAATCTTGTCCATTTCCGGCAAAGTAAAAAGCTTATCGCCATGACTAGCTTTTGCGGAGGCATGTTGCCATTTGCACTGGGTTTCGTAATGGTTATGCTATTCCCGACGTTTTGGGGACAAACAGACCGACTTTTTCTGTTTGCCCTATTTATGGGGACAGCCTTGTCGATTTCTGCCCTGCCAGTCATTGCCCGGATATTGATGGAAATGGATTTGATTGGCAGCCGGATCGGCATGACCGTCATGACTTCTGCAATGGTTACCGATTGGTTCGGATGGATTTTATTTGCTTTCCTGCTACGTCAATTAGGACATGGAGATGCAGAAGAGGGCGTAGTGACTACTTTGGTATTAGTGCTGGGCTACACAGTGGTGGTTTTGGGAATCGGGCGTTGGATAGTCCTTCCCGTGATGAACAATTCCCGGCTTTTCAAGGACTGGCCGGGCGGTTTGCTGAGCTTTGTTGCACTGCTGATTATGTTGGCAGCCGTTGGCGCAGAAAAAGTGGGCATACACGCATTCTTTGGCGCTTTCCTAGTGGGTATGGCGTTCAGCCAAGGCCATGACCCTGAACAAGAAAAAACCATCAATTCGATGATACAGCCGTTTGCCCTGACCTTTTTTGCGCCGCTGTATTTTGTGTCCGTGGGGTTAAAAGCAAATTTTTCCAGCCAGCTCGATGTTACCTTATGCAGCCTGATATTTTTTGTAGCCTGCTTTGGCAAAATTGTCGGCGCCGGTTTGGGTGCGCGGTTTGGTGGAATGCAATGGCGGGAAGCGCTGGCGGTTGGTGTTGGGCTTAATGCCCGTGGTGCCGTCGAAATCATCCTGGCTTCCATCGCGCTGGAATATCATCTTATTGACCAACGTATTTTTGTGGCATTGGTGTTGATGGCATTTTTGACGACGTTGTTAAGCAGTGTGGTGTTAAAGTATTTGCTCAAGTAACTTATGTTTGCACCCGACTCTGATAGGGGGAAATTATGAAATACTTATATAAATCAATTGTTCTTATATTGTCTGGATGCGCAGCTAATTCTGGGGTAGTTCCAATGGGAAATGACACATACATGGTATCTCGTCAGGCAGCCTCTGGATTTTCTGGTATGGGGACATTAAAGGCGGATGCTATGAGAGAGGCGTATCAACAATGTGAAATAACAGGGAAGCGGGTAGAAGTTATAGAGGCAATTGATGCAAAACCACCATATATATTTGGTAACTTTCCAAAAACTGAAATACGTTTCAAATGCGTACCGTAAAAAGTGCTAACAGGAAGCTCGTGCGGGACGGTACGCTACGCCCCACAGATGATTATTACGCAGTTGGCGAAACCCGATTCAAAATCGTAGTGCTAGCGACACATTTGTGAAAAACAGTACGCAATGTAATGAGTTTGCATAACATAACTTATTTAGGTCAACCGTAATGAAAAATATATTTTTATACATAGCCTGTATTTTCCTTGTTACGGGCTGCATGTTTCAAAGGCCAGAATACCTGACCGTTATAACGCCAGCTGAATTAAACCGCATCCTGCAAAACGACGACATCTTCCTGGTTGATGTACACACACCTGAACAGCGGCATATAAAAGGCACTGACTTATTTGTCCCTTACAATGAAATCGAGAAATACAAAGACAAATTTCCCGCCGATAAAGACACCCCCATCTACCTGTATTGCGAAGGTGGGCCGATGGGAAATGCTGCGGCAAAATCGTTACATGAATTAGGTTATCGTAACTTGATTAACCTTGAGGGCGGAACGTCGGCCTGGAAAAAGAGCGGTTTTTATGTTGGTCCCTAACCATTCGACACTTGATTTTGTCATCCAAACTTGGTCGGTTTGGCCACCTACAGGTCTGAATGATGGGCAGGATTTAGGGGGAATCCAGGACAAGTTGCTCGCCTTTGTCCCGACTAACCTGAAACGGCGATTGTCCCCTTTGGCAAAAACCGTATTTTGCGCGGTAAGCCAATGCGGAAATAACAATGGCGGCATTCCCGTGGTATTCAGCTCTACGCATGGGGAGTTGGCGCGGTCTTTAGATATGATAAAGGCCATTGAAACAGGCGAGGATATTTCGCCGACTGCGTTCAGCCTTTCTGTACATAATGCGATTGCGGGCTTGTTCTCGATTGCTTATGGCAATACGGCGGAAGTCACGGTATTGGCACCGGGGGAAGACGGCATGGCTTCGGCATTCCTCGAGGCTTTGGGCATGTTGCAAGAAGGCATCCCGGAGGTCTTAATGGTTTTTTATGACGAACCGCTGCCAGATTTTTATCCGGCTGAACCGTTTCAACTAAGCACTAATAGCAGTTGTGCCGTTGCCTTGAAAATCAGTAAAGATCAAGACGGTATGGCGATACAATTTAGGCGCGGTGAAGAATGTGGCTATGATGGCGAACAGCCGGTCCAATTGCCCTTATTCATCCAATTTCTATCCGATTCGTCTATGCAGTTAGAAATTAAAACACCTAGGCAAAGCTGGCATTGGCAGAGACTTAAAAGTGCTTCGACCCTGTGAATACCGTAAAAATCTCCTAAACAGGCAATGAAAATGATGTGTTCTAAAAAAAATATCGCTATTCTCGGTGGTGGGCCTGCATCCAGTACATTAGCTATATTGTTGTGCCGACAAGGTTGTAAAGTGGTTATTTTTGCCCTGCCTGAGCGTTTGCCCATTTTAGTGGGGGAATCGTTAGTGCCTATGATTGTACCGATGTTGCAAGATCTGGGGGTTGAAGCGGAAGTGGCCACGTACAGCACTTACAAACCGGGTGCGTGCTTTACCTATAATGCCGATGAAGCCTTTGAGTTCCTGTTTGCCGACACGCCCAGCGACTTGCCATCTTATTCTTATAACGTGCCCAGGGTGCAATTCAACGCGACCTTATTGGCCGCTGCGCAACAGTTGGGAACTCATCTCATTGTCCGTAAGGTGCAGTTACAAAAGACAGAGGATATGGGGCGCATTACCTTGGATACAGAATCCATACAGGCAGCGGCAGGTTGCTGGGATGGGGATGAGCCCGACTTAATCGTTGATGCCGCAGGTCGTGCCAATTTAATTGGCAAGTTGCTTAATATTCCTATGCAAAAAGGCCCGCGCCAGGATGTGGCGTTATTCGCTCATGTAGACCAGACGAAGCTGGTCAATCCGGGTTATGTGCATAATGACCGGATAGATCAGGGCTGGTGTTGGCGTATTCCCTTGCCTGGTAGGGTGTCTTTTGGCTTTGTAGTACCGGAGGCTTATGCCTTGCAACATGGGGAAACGCCAGAGCAACAATATGACCAATTATTAAAAACTGATTCCGTCCTTAAACGGTTAGCTCCGGATGCACAGCGTGTTACCCCAGTGTTTCGCTTCAATAACTACCAGTCTATTTCGGATAAACTCTGCGGCGAAAACTGGGTCATGTTGGGCGATGCGGGTGGCTTTGTCGATCCGGTATTTTCCAGTGGCCTGTTGATTGCAATGGATAGCGCTTATAAATTGGCGGATACCGTTTTGCAAAATAAACCCTTGGCTGTTTACGAAGAAATCGCAAAACGGCACTTAAACGCCTGGTTTGAAATTGTCGGGTTTTATTACAATGGCCGTTTGATGGGCAGCATTAAAGCGGGCCGCACGATGCCCGACAATATCTTCACCCGTTGCTTGCTTGCCTGGGTTAGCGCACACGTCAGCCGAGTTTTTAGCGGTGCGGCGGCAAGTTATCCATTCAGCCTGAAATTGTTGCGTTATTTGGTAAGATACAGCTTGATTGGTCGAGATCCTGATATTTACAAAATAAAATAGTGAAACCAATCATGGCTAATGACATTACTGCATCGGAAATCGCAAACCAATTATGTGAATTCTTACGCAGCAATGTATTGGCGGGCGATGTTGTCGTGAATCCCGATACGGAATTGTCCCAATTGGGTGTAGATTCTTTTTCGCTAATGGAATTGGTGTTATTTATCGAACGCCGCTTCGGGTTGGAACTGCCCGCCGAAGCCCTTGTACCCGAGAATATGGCCAATGTCAGGGCGTTGAGCGCTTATTGTATAAGATTGCTAAATAAAGTGGGCGATGCCTGAACAAGTTAGCCAATTTCCTGACAGCCTAACGCTGAATGGTGCCGATTATTTCTTGTTGCAACTGGACAAGCTTATGTGGCGATCCAGTGGCAAACGCAATGTCAGTACCTTCGTCGTTTCGTTGCCGGAGCGGCTCCCGCTAAATGAGCTGCACAACCATTTAGCCAACCGCCCGGCTTATCAATGGCTTTGCCGATTACGCTTGAGGGAAGGATTGCCGTTTTGCCTTGCAAAATGGAAACTAGATGCCAGGGCAGAATTACCGATCATCGCAGAATACACCTTAGCAAAAGATGGCTCTCTGCCGGACAGGGTATTGTCGGCAAACTTGGACATTTGCCGCGGGTCGGCGTTTAAGATTGACTTATTGCATCAAGCGGGAGCTGGCTCAATCGTGGTGTTTACTTGGCATCATGCTTTGATGGATGCCCACGGAGGCGAGTTGTTTGTCCGTTATTTAGGGGCGGTCAATCTAATGAAGCGACCAATCTGGGTAGCGGATGAGGCCAGTAAGTTACCCCTCAAAATTCGCGCCCAAATTGCCTCTGAAATGAAGGAGTTTCTTTACAATGCTGCGCAACTGCCCTTGCTGTCGCTGTTTAAAGGAACGGTGCCTAAACCCTTGGCGCGTTACCGCGTCCTGGCTTTCACCCCCCAACAAAGCGTCGCCATCAACAACAGGGCTGGACAACTGAACGCCGGTTTTTTAGTCAGTGCCTTTTATCTGGCGGCGACGACAAATGCCGTAGCGCAGGTACAAAAACAACGCGATACCGATACTGGCGATATATTGGTGCCGATCCCCTTGGACTGCCGTAAGCGAGGAGCCCAAGACCCAGTGCTAGGCAATCAAGTCAGCTTTCTTTTTTATCGCATTCCAAATGCCGTCATAGGCGATGTATCGGCATGCACCAATGCATTGATCGAACAAATGAAGTCGCTGATGCGTGCTGAAAGCCCTAGCCATTACACCATTATGCTGGATTTTTTGCGGCGGATGCCGGGGTTTATCTATCGCCAGATGTTGAAATCGCCTACCGAGGGGTTAATGGCCAGTTTTTTCTATTCGGATACCGGGGATTCATTGCAGGATTTTGATGCCCTGTTCGGCCAGCAAGTCCTGGGGGCTATCCATTATCCACCCAATATGTATCCGCCGGGGATGACGTTCATATTCAGTCGCTTCCACGGCGCATTGCAAATAACATTGGGCTATATGGAGCAGGATGTCAATACAGCAGAGGTCGATCTGCTATTAAAATCCCTATGTAGCACGTTATTGGGTGATGAAGGCGGTTGAAGCCATGCACTGCGATGTCGCTGTAGTGGGAGCGGGTGCTGCCGGCATTGCGGCTGCGGTTGCGGCGACAAAAGCGGGAGCTGAGGTTATCATCGTGGAACGGCAGGGTTTCACAGGCGGTTTAGCCACGACTGCGATGGTAGGCACTATTTGCGGGCTTTATTATCGTAATCCGGCTGGGGCGCGTTATGCTGTGCAAGGCTTTGCCCGTGAATTCGCCGAATCCGTGCAAGCGAAAAGCCAAACCCAAATTACCCGGTTTGCCGAAGGTTTGCACTTTTTGCCTTACCGGCCCGCAATCTTCCATCAGGAAGCGGTACGGCGATTGCAACAGGCTGGGGTTCGCTTATTATTGCGAGGGCATGTTACGGGCGTACAGGTGGATGCAAGACAGGTACATGAGTTACGCATTCAAACACAGTCCCAGGTATTGAGTGTCTATCCAGGGGCAGTGGTTGATTGCAGTGGTACAGCCCAAGTTTCGATGCTGGCAGGCGTAGAAAGGATCAGGGAAGATAGCTACCAGGCGGGCGCATTTGTGTTCCAGGTTAGCGGCTTGCCCCCGATAGCGCCGGAATCTCTTGAATGGGAATTGATCCGCTGCATTAAGCGCGGCATCCAAATAGGCGGATTGGATCCATGCTGCGAAAGGGTGTCCATCGTCCCTGGCTCATGGGAGCAAGGCCGAGCGTTATTTAAACTGGGAATGTCCGTGCCTTTTGACGGCTCGATTGCTTGCCTAACCCAATATGAACTGGATGCACGAGAGCGCAGTGTCCGCATGATAGATTACCTCAACCGTAACGAGCCGTTGCTGGCGCACTTAAGCATCAGTGCAATGGCGACCGAAGTGGGTATCCGTACCGGTGAGCGTTCGCAAGGCATCGACATGTTAGGACAAAACCACGTCTTGTCATGTTCAAAGCCGGATGACGGCGTGGCTATTGGCACTTGGCCGATTGAATTCTGGGGTGCGCAACGAAAACCCGACATGCATTATTTCGCTTTGGATGATGGCTATTGGATCACGGCGGGAATGCTGGTATCCCGCCATCTTGATAACTTATTTTTTGCAGGGCGCGGGTTCTCGGCGACTGAATTGGCAATGGCATCTGCACGCGTGATAGGGACTTGTTTGGGGACAGGCTATGCAGCAGGCAGCTTGGCGGCCCAATTCAGTAACACAAGGGAATGGCAAACAGCCATTAAAACCATCCGCAGCCAACAAATTTTTGCAGAAGGGGCATAAATGGGTTCAGTCTATGATTTGCTCGAACAGGCTGCCCAAGCGTGGCCCGAACAAACGGCGCTAGTAGATGAGTACGGCCTTTTGAGCTACCGCGATTTGTACGTACAAATTGAATCCTTAAAAACAACATTGCTGCAAACGGGTATAGGCAAGGGGCTAGGCTTAGCGGTTATGGGGCGCAATGGTCGAGCTTTCGTTATGGCAATGTTGGCAGGCATGGGTTGCGGCGCAGTCGTCGTGCCGCTATCGCATCAATTAAAATCGGTGGAAATAACACAAATATTGTTCGATACAGGTGTCCAGGCAGTATTGGATGACCAATCGGGTGTCATTCCTGTTGATGGTCATCATGTATTGATGTCGTTAGCAACGCAAACATTACGTTTTACCTGGATTGATGCCGCAGCCAAGTTGGCGATTACACCGTTGCCTGATGCGGCGTTTATCCGTTACACCTCAGGCACAACGGGCAGAAGTAAAGGCGTTGTGCTGACGCACCGAAGTATTTTGGCGCGGGTTGAGTGTGCCAGTAAAGCATTACAATTGGATTGTAACGATGCGGTGTTGTGGATATTGCCGATGGCGTTTCATTTTTTGGTCAGTATCCTGGTTTATATCCGTGTCGGGGCGAAAATCATTGTCTGCAAGGATTTATTGGCAGCCACCTTGATTAAAGAGGCCAACGAACATCAGGCCACGATGCTGTATGCGGCACCGATGCATTTTCGGCTACTGGCGGCAGATGTATCGAACGAGCAAGTACCGACCCTTAAAACGGCCATTTCCACCTCGTCAGCCGTCCCTCTCCATATCGCAGAAATGTTCAGGCAACGCTTTAATGTTCCAGTCACCCAGGCTTACGGCATTATTGAAGCCGGATTGCCGTTACTGGATAGCCTTTCAGGGGAGACAGACCCGCGAAGCGTCGGTTTCCCAACGAATGGCTTTAGCCTAGCCTTGTTGGACGAAAATAACGCGCAGGTATCAGAGGGGCAGGTTGGACGGCTGGCTATCCGTGGCCCGGGACTGTTTGATGCTTACCTGAAACCTTGGCAAACTGCCGAGCAAGTCATGCAGGATGGCTGGTTTTTAACGGGCGACCTTGCGTGCCGTCAGGCTGATGGTCGGATATTTATTTGTGGTCGTGAAAAGACCATGATCAATGTTTCTGGCAACAAGGCTTTTCCTGAAGAAATAGAGTCGGTATTGATTGCCCATCCCGACATAGCCGCTTGCCATGTCTTCGGGGAAGCCCACCCATTACTGGGGGAAGTGGTGTGTGCCGATGTGGTGCTAAGGCATCAGGCAGAATGGGATGTCGAAGGAATCTTACAATTTTGTCGGGGACAATTGTCCACTTATAAAGTACCTCAGCGCATGAGGGTAGTTGTACAGATTACCCATACGGCAAGCGGTAAGGTTAAAAGAGGGACGCCAAATATTGATGGCACCACAGGTAAAATCAAGGGGTAACGGCATCGTTTACTTCGTCTTCAAGCGCTTTAATCGAGACCGTTATTCAATTGAGTTGATTTCACAAAGCAAGTTATACTCACACTTTTTTTGGCTAAGCCTACATTTTTCCTTTCAAAATGAAAAAGACGACACGAATAAAAGATAAGGGACATAGACCATGAGCGGGCAAAAAACCGTGATTATTATCGGTGCCGGGCCATCAGGAAGTATTGCTGGTGCATTATTGCAGAACAAGGGTTATCAGGCCGTTATTCTGGAGCGGGAGAAATTCCCACGCTTCAGCATTGGTGAAAGTTTATTGCCCCAGTGCATGGAATTCATTGAACAAGCGGGAATGTTACAGGCGGTCCATGATGCAGGCTTCCAGTTAAAGACCGGGGCGGATTTTATAGTCGGCGATAGGCGCTCAGAATTCTATTTTTCCGACAAGTTTAGCCCAGGTTTTGATACCACTTACCAAGTCCAACGCGCCTCCTTTGATGCCTTATTGGCTTCTGAAGCCCAACGTCAGGGCTGTGTTATTCATTGGCAACATCAAGTGACGGCGGCTGATTTTTCAGGCGCTAGGCCGATGTTGACCGTGACGGATGAGCAAGGTGCACGTTACCCGATAGACGCAGATTTTGTCCTAGATGCCAGCGGTTTTGGTCGGGTATTGCCACGGTTGTTAGACCTGGACAGGCCATCAAGCTTCCCGGTTCGGCAAGCCTTGTTTACCCATCTCGAAGACCGGATCGACGACGAGGGTTATGACCGCAATCAAATCCGTATTATCGTCCATCCCGACATGGCCGATGTTTGGTACTGGTTGATCCCGTTCGGTAATGGTCGATGTAGTTTGGGTGTCGTCGGTGAATCGGATATTTTCAATGCCATAGTGGGCGATCAGGCGCACGTATTCCATACCTTGGTGGCGCAAGAACCCTCTTTAAGGGCTTTGCTGCACAATGCCCAGTTCGACACAGCCATTAACGGCATTAAAGGTTATAGTGCCAATGTGAGCCAATTGTTTGGTCAAGGTTATGCTTTATTGGGCAACGCGGGTGAATTTTTAGACCCCGTCTTTTCCTCAGGTGTCACTATTGCCATGAAATCGGCCAGCTTGGCCGCAGATGTGCTTGATCGACAGTTTCAAGGCCAACCTGTAGATTGGCGGTGCGAGTTTGCCGAACCTTTGCAAAAAGGCGTTGACACGTTCCGTACCTATGTGACGGCATGGTACGAAGGTGGCTTGCAGGATGTGATTTTTTATAACCACCAACAGCCTAATATCAAAGCGATGATCTGCTCCATCCTGGCGGGTTATGTTTGGGATGAAAGCAACCCCTACGTTAAAAACTCACAAGCCCGATTAAAAACCTTAGTGGAATTGTGTCGCACGGGGGTATGATTGATCAAGTGTAACTATTCGTACGCAGGTTGAAGCAGACGCTACTGATAATAATTATGAAGCACAACAATCACTTGAAAGAGACCGACATTGGGTTGAGATTGTTTATTTGGTTGGGAATGGGCCAGTTTCTAATTGCCCTCATTTAAAATAAACCTTAAAAGCAATCTGTTAAATCTGTGCCGATCTGCGGCTAAATAATTACGATGAAGTTTTACCTGAACGATCTTGGCATTGTATCTGCCGTTGGCAGTTCCAAAGCGGAAATGCTCAAGCGGATTTTATCCGGCGACAGGACGGGTTTGACCGTTACTGAGGGGCTAGTTAGTGGAAATCCAGTCTATATCGGTGAGGTTAAAGCAAAATTACCGCTGATCGATAAAGCCTACAGCGTTTATGATTGCCGGAACAACCGGTTGTTATTGGCTGCACTCGACCAAATTAAGGAAACCGTCAATGACATGACCCGTCATTTTGGGGCAGACCGGATTGGAGTAGTTATCGGTACGAGTACCTCCGGACTTAAAAATACTGAATTGGCTTGGTCTGCAGTTGCCAGAACGGGCATTAAACCTGGACAGTTTCATTACAAGCAGCAGCAGATAAGCGCAGGGGCCGATTTTTTAGCCCATCACTTAGGGCTTAAAGGTCCCGCATTCGCCATTTCGACCGCCTGTTCATCCAGTGGCAGGGCTTTTGCTTCCGCAAGGCGGTTACTCGCATTGGATATGTGCGATGCGGTCATCGTTGGGGGTGCGGACAGCTTATGCCGTTTTACTGTGCAGGGATTTGCCGCATTGGAATCCATTTCGGCGGGTTTATGCAGGCCGTTTGGCTTGCATAGGGACGGCATAAACATAGCCGAGGCTGCCGCCTTATTTGTGATGAGCAAGAAGCCTGCCCCCGTGCAACTGGCTGGCATCGGTGCCAGCAGCGATGCCCACCATTTTTCCGCACCGGCACCTGACGGCAAAACCGTCATGAAAGCCATGAGCATGGCCTTACACGAAGCCGGGAAAGCAGCGGAAGCTATCGACTATATCAACATGCACGGCACGGCAACCCCGTTGAATGATGCCATGGAAAGCCGGAGCGTTTTCAATATTTTTCCAGGTACACTTGCAGCCAGTTCCACCAAGGGCATGACGGGGCATGCCTTAGGTGCGGCCGCCGCGATGGAACTGGGGATATGTTGGCTGCTGCTTACGGCGGACGACCCATCCGGTGAGTTGCCCCCCAATATAAATGGCGATGAATTGGATCCGAGTTTGCCCAAGCTCAATTACGTCAGCCCAGGGCAATATTTAGGGCGTAAAATCAACACCTGCCAAAGCAACTCCTTTGCCTTTGGCGGCAATAATATATCTATCGTTGTGTCTCGAGCATGAACGAGATTGCGGTTAATGAATTATTGGCACATGAAGGACGTATGATGTTATTGGATAAGATCATCAAATTTGATGACCAATCCATGGTTTCTGAAGTCGTTGTGCGTAACGATGGATTGTTTGGTGACGACCAGGGCGTTCCCGCTTTGGTCGGTATTGAGTATATGGCACAGACGGTTGCAGCGCATGGCAACATGATGGATAAATTAGCAGGGCGGCCTAGCCACCTGGGTTTTTTGTTGGGGACTCGTGCGTATTCTAGCAATGTCGACAGGTTTTCGATTGGGTCCGTATTGACAGTAACTGTCGAAAAAATAATACAAGAGCAAGGCCTGGGTGTGTTTAACTGTAAAATTACCGCGCCTGGCGTGTTGGCCGAGGCAAAGTTAAATGTTTATCAGCCAGACTCGGCGCATAATCGAGTGCTTGCCGAATAGCCGTTTGGATGTTGTATGATGAGTGAAACAGTATTGGTGACCGGTTCGAGCCGGGGTATCGGCAAGGCAATCGCTTTATATCTGGCTGGTAAAGGCTTTGATATTGTTGTGCATTGCCATAGCCGTCGAACTGATGCCGAATTAGTGGCAGAAGAGGTTAAGGCAATCGGTCAAGCCGCCCGTGTGTTGCAGTTCGACCTGTCCAACCGGGAGCAATGCGCCGAGTGCCTGACCCAAGATATTGAACGGCACGGTGCTTATTATGGCGTGGTTTGTAATGCCGGACTGACAGCGGACAATGCGTTCCCAGCAATGACAGACGGCGATTGGGACAAGGTATTGCATACGAACCTGGATGGCTTCTATAACGTCTTAAAACCCCTGGTTATGCCCATGATTCAACGGCGAAAACCTGGGCGTATCGTCACCTTGTCTTCCGTTTCCGGCTTGATGGGCAACCGAGGGCAAGTGAATTACAGTGCCGCTAAAGCCGGGATCATTGGAGCCACTAAGGCACTAGCGCTGGAATTGGCTAAACGCAATATCACCGTGAATTGTGTGGCCCCAGGCTTGATTGATACGGACATGGCGGAAGGATTACCGCTGGAGGAGATAAAAAAAGCGATTCCGCTAAGGCGTTTGGGGACAACCAGGGAAGTCGCCGCCGTCGTTGCATTTTTAATGTCTGACGATGCTGCTTATATTACCCGTCAGGTGATTTCAGTGAATGGTGGGCTGTGCTGATGAAACGCGTGGTGATAACCGGCATGGGTGCGATTACGCCCATAGGCAATAATTGGGTGAGTGTCTCTGAAAAATTAAAGGCCCAAACCTCAGGTATTCGTAAAATGGACGACTGGGGAAAATATAAAGGGCTCAATACCCAGTTGGCGGCCCCCGCAGACTTTTCAAGGCCGCTACATTACTCACGCAAGCAAGTGCGCGGCATGGGGCGGGTTGCAATGTTGGCAACTTATGCCACTGAACTCGCTTTGCAAGAGGCCGGATTGCTGGAAGACCCGGTATTGAAAAGCGGACGTGTAGGCATTGCTTACGGCAGTTCGTCCGGCGGCTTTGATGGCTTGATCGATTTCACTAAAATGTTGCTGAACTACGATAAGGGTAGCCTTGATGCCACCTCGTATATTCGTATGATGGGGCATACTTGCCCCGTCAATATTGGGCTGCATTTTGGCGTCACCGGACGGATAATACCCACGTCGAGTGCCTGTACCTCCAGTAGCCAAGCGATAGGTTATGCGTATGAAACCATTAAACACGGTATCCAGACCGTCATGATAGCCGGCGGCAGCGATGAATTATCACCTTCGCAACCTGCCATTTTTGATACCTTGTTTGCGACATCGCTGCGAAATGATGAGCCGCATCTTACCCCTCGCCCTTTCGATAAGGATCGTGACGGCTTGGTCATAGGCGAAGGCGGGGCGACCTTTATCCTGGAAGACAGGGACTATGCACTGGGTCGAGGTGCGCCTATTTATGCTGAAGTCGTTGGGTTTGGCACCAACTCCGATGGTTTGCATGTCACCAAGCCGGATTGCGACAGCATGCAGATTGCCATGAAATTAGCGCTCCAGGATGCCGCGCTGGAGGCCAAGGCAATCGGCTATGTCAGCGCACATGGCACGGCAACTGAACTAGGGGATATTGCCGAAAGCCACGCGACGGCGGCGGTTTTGGGACAGGACACACCCATTAGCGCAATGAAAAGCTATACTGGGCATACCTTAGGGGCATGCGGTTCGATTGAGGCTTGGGCGGCGATAAACATGATGAATGAAGGCTGGTTTCACCCCACCATTAATTTGGATGGCCTAGACCCTCGATGTGCCGAACTCGACTATATTAGGCATGCCGTTCGACTGCTGGAATGTGAATATATCATGAGCAATAATTTTGCTTTTGGCGGCATCAATACATCGCTTATTTTTAAACGGTGCCCTTCGTAGGCGCGCACTATGACTGTACCTAAAGATTTCCGTCATTATTCAGCCGCAGATTGAAAGAGATCACCCTTGACACGGAAATGCTTATGTTGTCGGAAACAGGTCAATGTTTAGCCGTCATCGTTTATAATAAACGACATAAACAACCTGTTAGTTCTGGGATGATCTGTGGCTGAGTTTTATTAATTTCCCGCTTGCCTGTTAAAGTGGATTCGGTTGCCTAAACCATAACAAAACCATAACGACTTAATTTTCCAGCACTATTCACCGTAGTAGCTTTTGGGACAAGGTTTAAAACATGACGATTCCTTACACACACCCTAAAAAATTTAGCTTATTGCTCAGTGTCGTGCTGGCAAGCTGTACGGGAACCCGGCAATTGGCCGTTGATTACCCTACCGCCGAAAGCAATGACCAAAAATCTGGGCAATCAACCAGGACACGGTCGTTTCAGGCATTGCCCAGTTTTCATTCGATTGATGGCGACGATTATTATGTGCGCCTGATTTCCGAGTTTGATTTCAAAGGCGACAATGTCTTAAAAAACGGCTGCGACAGCATAACGCCGTCATTCAATAAGAGCGACCTGTCTTCTGCGCTGATTTTCAATGTCAGCAACAGCATCCTCAAATTTAAGAACGAAGCCGTCGGTTACTCTTACCAAGCGACCACTGGGAAATGCAATTTTAAGTTTGATGCCAAAAAACAAAACCTGACACCTTGGATGCGATTGGATTCCGGCAAGGAAACCGAAGTTGATTACAGCGTTTACTCCAGTGCCAATAGTGATGTCGATGTCGCGGGGCTGGTCAATAAGGCCACAGCAGCCAGTAGTTTATTGGCGTTTACTGGCGTGGGCATGGGGGTTGCCGTGTTGGGGCAATTTGCCGGCCAATGGTTTAACCACAATCAACAAAATCAGGCCGCTCCAGTAGTGCCAACGCCGTCAGCCAACCATAGCACTGAATCACACTCGTTGCCTGCGTTTGTCAGGTACACAGATAAAGACGGTACGCTCAATGAAAATCTCTTCAAGGTCTATGCGGTTGCCGAAGGCGGCATCAATATCCTGAGTTCTGACACCAAACCCTTAGGTGAGCTAAGGATTTATCCAGAGTTGACGTCGTCCTTGCTGCTTAAGACGAAAGCGAATGGCATACCCGATGCGCGCGACCTCTCCCTGGTAGAAATCGGCCAATCACCGATGAAATCGGCAACTGGGGACATCAATTTGCAGAAGCTTATTGAACAATCCAAACACCCGGAAAAACCCAATTTAAAACCTGATTGGAATAACTACGAAGACGTACAAAGCAATTGCCGCAAACTGAAAATAGTGATGAAAGACCTGGGCTTCAACAAATTTGACCGCAATGCCTATATTTTTTACTTTCTGTCCAACAATAACGATTGGAAAAACTATAACATCACGGCACAAAAAATACAGGGCAACAACATTAACGTGAAGACATTGCAAAGTTACCGCAACAAAAACTTTGATAATTGCCTAACCGCTGATGATTATGTCGCCATGAAGGCCATGGGATTGGCGGTCAATACGGAATCTGACTGGGTGCAGATGGATGATTCCAGCCAGAAACAAGAACAATTCTTTATGCCGCTTAAATCGATAGAACGCCAATTGCTGGCTGTGCTTAGAAACTCCAACAAGGTAGAAATGGAAAGCCAGATCTATCCTTTGTTGAGCACGGCCACAAAAGGTGACGGTACGGTGCGGCTGCAAAATCATTTGGGTGATTTCGGCCTGGAAAAACTGTTGCAACCTGCACCCATGCCAGCTCAGGTAACAACTACGCCAGTCGTTACCCCATCAACCGCTACTGTCCAAAGTGCGCCTCCTGTAGCAACAGCAAAAGCACCAGAAACGGCATCCCCGTTACCCACTATTCCGGGTGAGGGCTTGATAATCACTGCTCACCAACTGGTGCAGGTTTTTTCAGGTTTAGTATTCAACGAATTGAGTTGTGCGCGTATTATCCCTGAGCAAATCAACAAACCGACCGGGAACATCGGTATCCTGTTATTCACTACTAAAGAAGGGAGTCCGCGTTCTAAAGGCGGGGCGATGGAATTTGAATTCTCCGCTGGAAAGATAAGCCGCATTGCTTTTCAGTCGCCTGCCTACCGCGATTATGAACAGGATGTTATCGATCATCCCGAACTGGGGGGTTGCCGGATTGATTCTGCGTTCTTGGCAAAACTACATTAGAAAGGAGAAAAGTTTGTAAGTAACCGCTAAGTTGCGGAAGCCTGAATTGAGTTTCTCAACCCAAGCAAGCAGGTAAAATTTAGGTGCGTATCGTCAGAACACAAACGGGACGAAGCGTTTGCTTGTTTTGATATACTCGATATAGTCCGTACCGAAGTGATGTTTGCACTCCTCTTCTTCACGTAGAGCGGTAAAAAAGAGTGCGATGCTGGCTCCGCCAACTAACACGGTGCTGGATATTGAAATATCTTTTAAGAAGGCACCCCAGGCGAGGAAGAGTAAGGCGGCATACATAGGATGCCGGATGTAGCGATAAGCTCCCGTCGTCACTAAGGCCGACGTTCTTTCGAAAGGGAATAGTTCCGGTTCGCGGCGATCTTCGTTGGGTTGGCCAATGCTGAACAGCAGGTGGATCGCATGCAGTGCAAGGAGGATGGAGATTATTAGCAGTGACCACGAGGCAATCTGAAGCGGCGAGCTGGGGTTTTTCGTCCACATCGGTAAATTGAGCAGTATTAAGACCAGCATACATTCCCACGCAAAAAATCGGTAAAAACCATGCGAAATGGGTTTGAGCAGTGAAGACCAAGAGACCCATACAAAAAATGCCGTAGCCCCAAAGAAGATAATCAACTCGTTCATATCAGCTTACGTGCCTTTGTCGACTAAGACGGGTCATTAACAATTTCCCCCCATGCCAATGTGCAGAAATTTCTTTGTCAGCGTAGATCGCGTCGATGAAAAATGAAACCCAGACATACCCTATTTGTAATTGCAAACAACCGCGTTTTTTTACCACGAATAAGCTTTCGCGACAATAAAATTGCGAATCTCCTTTCAAACGATAACTGATATGGAACCTGTTTCATGACCGGCGACTAAGCACAAATGCAGTCAGTTTACAGGGCATCAAACCAATTGATTGGTGGCCGGGTCAGGATCAGAAGAAAAAATGGCATCACTGATTTAAGGGTTCATACGAGGTTGTTTATCCTGGCGCAAAATAGCGCGATCAATTTTTTCGGACAAGTTTCTGACCGCATGTTCAGTTACCTTTGCATGATTGCCTTTTAAATCGACAATCAACTCGACGACCCTGCTGGCCGTTCCTACGTTAATGACATCAGCAATTAAAGAGGATTCCAAGAAGCTTGGCTTGCTGTGTTGCCCGACAATAATCCAATCAGCGCCAAATTTTTTCCCCAGCTTGGCGGCTTCATCGTGGAAGCGAAACAGGTAGCCGAAACCGGCATTGGCCGACTGTTGTTCATCATGGCCAATATGAATGACCTCGTAGTTAGCTTTCTGGCTCATAGCTTGTTCTAGCAAGGGTTTTAACGATCCGGTTCGGGTCAACTCATCCTGGGTATTCGGTAGGGAAGTCAAGTCGTTAAGTTCAAAATCCAAAATGGCGATCCGTATTCCCGCTTTAGCGTTAGCGCAATATCCTAAAAATAGTAAGCATAAATTCAAAATAAATAGGTTCAACTGAGTGCGGTTCATAGTCTTTATTCCACGGCAATTATTTATCGGCTTCATGCAAAGCGATAAGGTCTTGCATCGTAATTGCCCCAATAAGGTTTTGCTGGTCGTCGAGTAGTTCATAAAGCATACCTTCATTACTATTGCCACGAATGCTGAAAAAAACCACCGCACCTTCATCGCCGCCGCATTCTCGATGCGGGTCCGGATTGGCAGGACTGGAGGTATAACTGCCAACTGGGCGAACTTCCTTCAAATCGCCATTCGGTTCATAAAGACGATGCTCACCTTGAATGACCAGCGTTTTGTTAAGCACTTTGTGCCGATGTAAGACTATCGGTTGGTGGGGTTCAAACTTAAAAATGACATCGGCAATATTGTTTTCCCTGTCGATATCAAGAATGGAATAAACGAAATGTTCAAAATCACCCAGTTTGTGCCACTGGATATTGCGATCATCAAAACGGTAAGCGGTCATTAGGGTTTTCTCCGTATTTAGGAATGATTGTCTCTATACGGTTTAAGCATAACAACTGGATCAAAACGAGTAATCGGATATCTGCCCGAGATCAACGGGCAATTTGCCCGACAAAGCGAAGAAGGCTTTCTTCTACCGATATTGCCGCATAGAATGCAAGTAATTACGAACTCGCACAATAGTCGAACACAGAGTTGCCCCGTGAACCTGAAAGCCCATTTACTCCTACAAATCGTCTTGGTCGCTACTGTCTGCTTAATGGCAACGGCCGCTTATGTGTTGTTTCAGAATAATCGGCAGGTCAAGCAAGAAGCGGCAATGACGCTTGATTCGATAGGCAAATATTTGGAAATCCAACTTTTACGTATCGATGCCAACCTGCAAGACTTACGACATTTTCCTGATTTTGAACTCTGGAAGCAGACCCATGCCGCCTCTGGAGTCTGCTTCCGTTACGTTTCGGCTAATCGCGAGGCAACTTACGGCCTTTGCCAAGGCGAAGACCCATCTATCAAACGCTGGCCGGTCATATTTGAAAAGCTCTATCGAAGGATTTTTAATTCGGGTATTGAGCTAACTCGAACACTGTCATTTAAGGGACAAAGCTATGGCACTATCACTGTCATTCCCAGTGCAGAAATTGAATTGGCGAGGGCTTGGGACGGCCTGACCGGATTGTTAGGGCTTTCTGCCAGTACGGCCATCGCCGTTTGTTTGTTGGTATATTTATCGATTTACCGTGCATTACACCCCGTTCAAGTGATCGTAGACAATCTGGAAAAAATGCAAACTGCCGACTCTGCGACAGTTTTGCCACCGTTTAAGTTGATCGAATGGCAACTTATCGGCGCGGCCATCAATGACTTTGCCGCCACGCAAAAACGGCTGCTTTCCGAGCGTAAAAAACTGGTTTTGCAGCTCATGTTGGTGCAAGAAGAGGAGCGCCGTTATTTGGCGCGGGAGCTGCACGATGAATTCGGCCAATGCCTGTCGGCAATTAATGCCCTCTCGTCATCTATTGTGCAAACCGCAAAAACGGATTGCCCGCAACTCGTACCGGAAACCGAAAGTATCGCCAAGATCAACCGTCGTGTTATGGAAACAGTACGGACACTGCTTATGCGCCTGCGCCCAGCAGAGCTTGATGAATTGGGGCTAGCAGCCAGCTTGGACACGATGATTTCGGAGTGGAATAACCAATACGCTGGGCAAGTTTATTGTCAGCTTATTATTGAGGGCGACTTCCAATTGCTATCAGGCCCACTTCCCATCACCTTGTATCGTATTGTCCAAGAAGGGCTGACGAATATCGCCAAGCATTCCCGCGCAACACAGGTGGTGGTGGCCTTAATACTCGCTGGGCAAGCAATCACCCTGACAATTGAAGACAACGGCATAATGGTCGTATTACCGTTGGCGGAAAATAAGGGCATAGGGCTATTAGGCATTCGTGAACGGGTAAACGGATTGGGGGGGCAGCTTGACTTGGCCGCACGCAAGGGCGGTGGGCTGATAGTTAAGGTAATCCTGCCTATGCAGATAACAAGCGAGATATAAATCATGGTGACTGGCAAGATTTCCATCCTATTAGTGGATGACCATGCCATTGTCCGGGAAGGTTATCGGGCATTGTTGAAGAAACAGCCGGATTTAGAGGTAATCGCCGAAGCAATCGACGGCAACCAAGCCTATCAGCAATATAAATTGCACACGCCGGATGTTACTATCATGGACCTGTCCTTGCCTGGGCAAAGCGGCGTAGAAACGATAGCACGGATCAAACAGCGGAATCCGCGGGCAAAAATCCTGGTGTTCACCATGCACCAGAATCCCCGCTTCGCCGCGCAAGCCATCAATGCGGGTGCGTTGGGTTATGTGACCAAAAGCAGCCCACCTGAAGTGTTGTTAAATGCCATTCATGACGTGTATTCCGGTCGCCGCACGTTAAGCCCGGACATCGCCCAGGCACTCGCTTTAGAAAAAACGGGCCACGAAACGGCGGCGCTGGAAAGCTTGACGTCCCGCGAATTTGAAATATTACGCCTGCTGGCAGAAGGAAAATCTAAGGAAGAAATAGCGCAAACATTGAGTATCAGCGCCAAGACGGTTTCAAATTGCTATTACCTTGTAAAAAGCAAGATCGGCGTGAATAGCGATATAGGACTGGTGCATTGGGCGATTAAAATGCGCTTAATCGATATTTATAGGCTCAAATAGCAACAAGCATAGCCTCAGCAATAAATGGTCCGAAGATGGGTGTGGTCCTGTGGTCACAAATTGCCTAATACATCTTTAGCCCAGGTGATGCCCTTATAATAGGCATCACTAATCAATAATTGGTCCAGATTTTTGAAATGCATGCCAGAATGGTTCCAGCGTTCATAATTGATAACGCATTCGAGGGCTTCTCCGGCTAGCCCTTGTTTGTCCAGGATCGCGGATTTTATGTCGCTCGCCAATGGAAGTTGTTGCATTGCTTCTTCCAAAGGGATGTCAAGAATGGTGTCCAGGCTGGATAGGATACCAACCAGGAAAAAATGGTCGGGTTTTTCACCAATCAGCCTGCCAAGCTCTTCGCACATTTTTCCTCGGATCAGCGCACCCTGTAATGATACTTCGGGTTTATCGGACAGGGTGGCCAGCGTGAGAATGTTCGACCAGCGCCTGACTTCTTTAAGCCCTAAATAGGAAATGGCACGTTGTATCGACTCCATTTTGCTGGGCAAGGTAAAAAAAGCGGAATTTATGTAATGCAGCAGCTTGTAGCTGAGGCCGACATCTTGGGATATGGCTTTGCTCAGGTCTGCAAATTCGACATCGGGATTGTTGATGACAGTAAGCAGCCTCATGGCGGCGGTTTGGTTCACACCCAAGCGTTTACCGGCAACCAAATTGGGCTTGTGGAAAAAATAGCCTTGAAAATAATTGCAGCCCGCCTCCTTCAAGTACTGGAACTCTTCGCGAGTCTCCACTTTTTCCGCAAGCAACTGAATATTGAAAGGTTTGAGATCCTTAATGACTTCCCGGGTTTTTGCTTCCCCCATGGCCATAACGTCCAGCTTGATGATGTTTGCAAACTCTAAAAGCGGATACCATTCATCTGAAAAAACAAAGTCATCCAATGCAATGGTGTAGCCTTGTTGGGAAAATTCCCTTAAGTTATTGGTGACGGTAAGATCGATTTCGACGTTTTCTAAGACCTCAATAACCACCCGGTCGCTAGGCAGGTTTAACGGTGTTTTTTCCAGGATGTTCTGGGTCGTAAAGTTAATGAAAGCCTTATGGGGGCCGACAAGGCTGTTCAACCCCATTTCCAGGATGGAATCGGTGATGATTTGATTGGTCGCAAGGGTTGCGCCGTCTTTATCCGTCAGGTCAAAATCTTTGCCGCGGAACAAAAGTTCATAGGCAAAAATATTCAGATCTTTGTCAAAAATTTGCTGCCGCCCGATAAGAAATTCTGCCATTGAGGTTGTTTAGAGTCGTTGGAGTGGTAATGTACTGGTCTAAAATTGACCAGAAGTTTAGTCGTAAAGATTACTATACAAAGCGGGATACGTCGACCCGACTGAAATTATCCCATTTTTTAGCCCATAAATAGAGCTTGCTGGAGCATTTGAATAAAAGCGAAGGTTATTGAAAATAAAAAGAAGGATATTTGATAAAAAACAGGGCGCTAAGATGTAAAAAATACCCGTAAATTAAGGCATTGAGGACGGTCGCGCTAAATTTAACAATGAAATATTTTTTATGGTAATTGAACTTATGTAAGATAATTTGTCATTAACGTGTAATGAAGAAATCTAAAAACGTACCGTCTTCATCTTTGGTCTTTAGTGAAATTTAAACAATTTAGGTAGTTACTTATGAAAATACAAAAATTAAAATTCTTATTGGTGGTTATTGGCATGTTGTCCGCCGCTTCCGCCAGTGCAACCACCTGCCTGGGTTCAAATGCTACCAGAATGGGTACGCCGGGGGATGATTTCATACTTGGAACTTCAGGTAATGACGTTATTGATGGTCAAGGGGGGAATGACATCATTTTCGGACGGGGCGGCGATGATAAAATCTGCGGCGGCGAAGGGAATGATTCCATCAGGGGCGGGCCAGGTAACGACTTAATCAGCGGCGGCAGTGGCGACGATAGCCTTGAAGGTAATTCAGGTGATGACAAACTAAAAGGCGACAGTGGTGATGACAGCATCGGCGGCGGCGGTGGAAAAGATAGGGTTTCGGGTGGCGACGGAGACGATCAAATCCATGGCGATGGCAATGACGATACCTTACTTGGCGATTCCGGTTCAGATTCCATCATCGGTGGCGGCGGAAAAGACAGGATATCCGGTGGCGATGATAATGACATTCTTTCCGGCAGTGGCGGCGATGATGTCATCAGGGGTGATTCTGGCGATGACAGCATTCATGGCGGTGGCGGGCACGATGATGTCAGCGGTGGTATAGGCGACGATAACTGTACGGTAGCAAGCAACAGTAGCAGTCATCATTCTGGCTGCGAAGTAGAAGTTGAAGACCACCACAAAAACAATCCTAATCACCCATAATTTAGTAATTTAATTAACTCTTCAAATCGCCACAAGTGGATAGGGATGCCGCTTGTGGTTGATGGTTGCTAATAACATCAATACATTAGGCCTGGATTCTATCGAAGAAGCCGGGCCTAACGGCTTCAAAAAAAGTCAGGCGGCATCGCTAAAATCGTAAATCAAAAATTTCTGTAACTCCTGATTTTATCTATGTTGCGTCAACAGTTCCCCCTGTTTTGCAGGGCGTAGTGAAACAACTTGGCAAGAGGCTTCTCCATCCACTTTGAAAGAAGTGTATGGAGAAGCCTCCTGCTTCCTATGTTTAGCTTGGCGGCGGTATTCGGTTTTGTCATCAAAAACCTGTGCCTTATTGAATTGGTGGGCGAATTTCGCCACCGGATTTTGGTTCGGTGCTTCTTCTATTTTATTCATATTTTTACGTTTTTTCATTGTTTACCCTTTATAATTAACCATTAGGGATTGTCTTGGGGCAATCAGTTATTACAGCGGATATTAGAGTGTAAAACGCTTGTGAAATTCAACTTAGATTTTGATGTGATTGTGGTCGGCGGAGGCCACGCCGGAACCGAAGCCGCGTTGGCATCGGCGCGGTGTGGTGCAAAAACGCTTTTGCTTACCCAGAATATTGAAACCCTAGGGCAGATGAGCTGCAATCCGGCTGTGGGCGGAATTGGCAAGGGGCATTTGGTTAAGGAGATTGATGCCCTAGGCGGTATTATGGCGCAAGCGATTGATCTGGCCGGCATCCAGTTCCGCACCCTCAATGCGAGCAAGGGCCCTGCGGTTAGGGCGACCCGTGCCCAAGCGGATCGCAGCTTATATAAAAAAGCCGTCAGAAGCGTGCTGGAAAACCAAGCTAATTTGTCCTTATTCCAACAAACCGTTGCCGATTTGATAGTTGAAGGCGACAAAGTGGTCGGCGTTAAAACCCAGATGGGACTGGATTTTATGGCCAGGGCTGTCGTACTGACCACGGGGACTTTCCTTGGCGGCAAGATCCATATCGGTTTGGAAAATTACAGTGGCGGACGTGCGGGCGATCCCGCTTCGATTGCTTTGGCTGACCGTTTGCGCGAGTTGCCGTTTCGGATTGACCGATTGAAAACCGGCACGCCGCCGCGCATTGATGGGCGTACGATCAATTTCGATAAGTTGGCGGTTCAGCATGGGGACGATCCAATTCCAGTCTTTTCATTTCTAGGCAAACGGGAACAGCACCCCAAGCAAATCCCTTGCCATATCACCCGCACGAACCCAAAAACCCATGATATTATCCGCGCAGGCCTAGACCGTTCGCCCTTATATTCCGGTGTGATTGAAGGTATTGGGCCGCGTTATTGCCCGTCGATTGAAGACAAGATCGTGCGTTTTGCCGACCGCGACACGCACCAGATTTTTGTTGAGCCGGAAGGTCTGGATACCCATGAAATCTACCCGAACGGCATTTCCACCAGCTTGCCGTTCGATGTGCAGTACGACTTTGTTCGCTCGATGGAAGGCTTTGAAAATGCCGAAATCGTACGCCCAGGCTATGCCATCGAATATGATTTTTTCGATCCCCGCGATTTGAAGATGTCGCTGGAAACCAAACACATGAACGGCCTGTTCTTTGCCGGACAAATTAACGGTACGACGGGTTACGAAGAAGCCGCCGCACAAGGGCTGATAGCGGGACTGAATGCGGCGCGCCTGGTGCAAGGGCAGGAAAGTTGGTGTCCAAAGCGCAATGAAGCCTACATGGGTGTAATGATCGACGACTTGATTACCCGCGGCACACAAGAACCGTACCGCATGTTCACCAGTCGTGCGGAATACCGTTTGCTGTTGAGGGAAGACAATGCCGATCTCCGCTTGACGGAAAAAGGCCGTGAATTAGGTTTGGTTAACGACACCCGTTGGACAGCCTTTGAAAACAAAAGGGAAGCAATAGCCAATCTCCAGGACGGCCTGAAAAGGCTTTGGATCAGGGCGGAAAGCCCGGAAGCGGAGTTGGCCGAACAGTTTTGGGGCAAGCCTTTATTGAAAGAGGCCAGCTTGATGGAATTGTTGCGCCGACCCGAAGTCGATGTCCAGCGCTTATTGCATTTTTATGAAGGTGACGATGTAATCTCCGAACAAGTCGGCGAACAGGTCGAAATCCAAGCGAAATATGCCGGTTACATCGTCCGCCAGCAAACCGACATCGACAAGACCTTGCGCTATGACCACCTGCGGCTTCCCGACAGCCTGGATTATAATGGCGTACCTGGGCTGTCGAATGAAGTCAGCCAAAAACTCAAGGCGCAGCGCCCGGAGACGTTGGGGCAGGCATCACGAATACCGGGGATGACCCCCGCCGCCATTTCCTTGTTGTTGGTTTACCTCAAGAAGAAAAGTGCTTAAGAAATATTTGAATGTCTTGATTTTATTCGACCTGCTCGGGACTTGCCACGAACGGATTCAACAACTTAGCGTTCGTTTTGAGCTTGTCGAAGGACGAGTCCAGGGATTTATTAATGGATGAGTGCCGCCTTATCCTTGTTGAAGGCATTACAGCACTCAACCTGACGGTTGACGAGCAAAAAATTGATCAATTGCTGGCTTTTATAAAGCTTATTGAAAAATGGAATAAAGCCTATAACCTTACGGCAATAACAAAACGGCACGACATGGTCAGGCTGCATTTACTGGACAGCCTGACGGTTATCCCTTATCTTGAAGGCGAACGGATTATCGACATCGGCACAGGTGCAGGTTTGCCGGGCATACCGCTGGCTATCTGGTTGCCGAATATTTCATTCACCTTATTGGATAGCAATGCCAAAAAAACCCGTTTTGTGCAGCAGGTCGTACTGGAACTAAAACTCGCCAATGTCGACATACAGCATAGCCGGACGGAAGACTATCAACCGCAGCAACCATTCGGCACGGCATTGACCAGGGCTTTTGCGGAATTAGCCGATATTATTGCAATAACCCGACATTTGCTGGCAAAGAACGGCCTGTTATTGGCTATGAAAGGTCATTGTCCAGAACAGGAATTGGCAAAAGTCAAGTCATCAACCTCCGTGATTCCGGTGCGAATTCCGGGCGTTGAAGCGGAGCGGAACCTGGTTCTGATAAAACCTTAATGCCTGCCGCCTTCCTATACACGTAGCGGAGGATACGGCAGCGGCATTTTAATTTGAAGGAGGGGAAACATGAACGATTCTGATCGTATCCAATACCTGCGTATTGCATTGATTGTCGTTGGGCTTATCTTTATATTCGGGTTATGGACGCTTACCGTAATCTGGCCTTCGGGCTGGTCTTGGCACACAGGAGGCCGTTCCGAATATCTCGAAATGATCTTGGGCATTTATGCGACACTGGGTGTGTTCTTGATATGGGCATCGCGTAATCCAATGATGCACCTAAGCCTTATATGGTTCACAGTCTGGTCGAGCATAGTGCATGCAGTCATTATGGCAGTTGAGTCCATAGCCAATACTCAGCATATTGGGCATTTATGGGGTGATGTCGCGGCGTTGCTTATGGTGGCTGCGGCCTTGGCGGCATTAACCCCACGTCAACATCGATGCCTTACAGAACCGTTAACCGATAAAGATAAGACTAACCATTAAGGTAAAAGAGTGGGAAAAGTAATTGCCTTAACGAATCAAAAAGGTGGCGTTGGAAAAACCACGACTACCGTCAACCTTGCTGCGGCATTGGCGGCTGCCAAAAAGCGCGTGTTGGTGGTCGATCTCGATCCCCAGGGCAATGCGGCTATCGGTTGCGGTGTCGATAAGGAGAAAGTCACCTACACCAGCTTCGATATTTTGATGAAGGAAATACTCGCCACCGAGGCCATCATTAAACTGCCCGAACTGGGGTTTTCAGTGATACCGGGCAATTCCGATCTCACTGCCGCTGAGATACGGTTGTTAAAAGAGGAACGCCGTGAGCGGCGATTGGAAGATGGGCTAGTTTTGATTAAGCCCTATTACGATTACATCCTGGTCGATTGCCCGCCATCCTTAAACATGCTGACGTTGAATGCCCTGGTCGCTGCCGATAGCGTGTTGATCCCCATGCAGTGCGAGTATTACGCGCTGGAAGGCTTGACCGCCTTGATGGGTACTATCAAGAATATTCAGGAAACCGTCAACCCTGGCTTGCATATTGAGGGCATACTCCGCACCATGTTCGATGATCGCAGTCGCTTGACCAAAGACGTATCCGAGCAGTTGGTTCAATATTTTGGCGATAAGGTCTATAGGACCTGCATTCCCCGAAACATTCGGCTGGCAGAAGCACCCAGCCATGGCTTGCCTGTGTTGTTTTATGATAAGGCTTCGCGGGGTTCATTGGCTTATATTACCTTAGCGGGGGAAATGTTAAGGAAGGAAAGCAACAAAAAAGGGTCGTGACAGCAATCGCTTAACCACTTAAACTGAAAGCCTATTTGAGCCAATTGAGAAGGTAATAAGTTTCATGAAACGAGGACGAGGACTAGGTCGAGGATTAGACGCCCTGCTGGGCGATGTTGCGGCTGCAAAAGAAAGCTCCAGCCCATCGCATACGTTGCCCATTGAACACCTGCAACGGGGCAAGTTCCAGCCCAGGAAGGACATGAATCCCGAAAAATTGCAGGAATTGGCGGATTCCATCAAGGCGCAAGGGATTATCCAACCCATTGTTGTCCGCAAGCTAGCCCAGGACAAATACGAAATCGTCGCCGGAGAACGCCGTTGGCGCGCCGCCCAACTGGCAGGATTGCAGCAGGTGCCTGTCGTCGTCAAAGACATCGACGACCGCGCCACCATGGCGATTGCGCTGATCGAAAACATCCAACGGCAAGACCTCAACCCCCTGGAAGAAGCCGAAGCATTACGGCGGCTGCTCGACGAATTCACCATGACCCACCAGCAAATCGCTGATGCCGTCGGCAAGTCGCGCGTGACCGTAACCAATTTGCTGCGCTTGATGGACTTGCAACCCGAAGTCAAAAAACTGCTGATTGCAGGTCAACTGGAAATGGGTCACGCACGGGCATTGCTTTCCTTGGATGCCGCCAAACAAGTTGCCGCCGCCCAAAAAATCGCCAGGGAAGGATTGACGGTGAGGATGGCGGAAAAGCTCGTCAAAGATGCCCAAACCGAACCCAAACCGCAAAAAACCAAAGCCATCGACCACGACACCCTACGCCTGCAAAACGAACTGACCGCAAAACTAGGCGCTAAAGTCGTTATTGATCACAAAGACAACGGCGCGGGTAAGCTGGTGATTGCTTATTCCAGTTTGGAAGAATTGGATGGGATTTTGGAGCAGATAAGGTAAAGACCAGCATTGTTAGGAAAGCAAGTTGGAAAGAGATATGAATCCTAATATCGGGGGTAAACGTAATATTTGTTAATGTTTCTTACTTGATATATCTCTATTTCCCGCTATGCGTAGGCCAGTCATTCATAATGCGTCCACATCCTCAACACTTTTACCGCTTGTTCTGTTTCCAACACCTGATAAACCAAACGGTGTTGGATGTTTATCCGTCTTGAGTATGCGCCGCTTAAATCACCCACGAGCTTTTCGTAGGGTGGCGGTGTTTGGTAGGGATTGTTTTGTAGGATTGCTAGCAATTCTTTGGCTTTTTCCTTAAGCCCTGCTGCGGCTAGTTTTTTCGCATCCTTTTCAGCTTGCTTGGTGAAGTAAAGCAGCCACATTACCAATCGAGTTCTTGCTGGCAATTTTCCAGTTCTGTTGCCATGCCTACACGTATGGATTCGCCCATACTAGGCACAGACAATAAGTAGAGGGTTTCGTTTATGGCATTCCAGTCAGATTCGGCAAGCAAGACGGCATTATGGCGTTTGCCTGTTATGACGATGGGTTTATGGGTTTCAGCCGTTTCATCTATTAAGCTATACAGCTTGGAACGTGCTTCGGTAACATTCAGACTAGCCATAGGTGTGCCTTATTAAAAAGCTTAGCGTACGCATTAGCGTACGCCGAGTCAAGGATTAATCTTGTGTTATCTTGTGTATCAATCTAATTTTTTGGCTTTGATAAAAGTCAATTTAGCTTCAGTTTTTTATGAAAATCAAATCCCAAACGCCATGCCCCAACCGCAAACCGCGCTGTTCAAATTTGGTTAACGGACGGTAGGCGGGCCTTTCGCAATAAGTGTCGGTAAGGCTGGCATTAGTCAACCTGTTATCTGCCGATAGCACTTCCAGCATGGCTTTCGCGTAATGTTCCCAGTCGGTGGCGGCGTGAAAATAGCCGCCGGATTGCAACTTAAGTGCCAGCAACTCGACAAAGCTAGATTGCACGATGCGGCGTTTATGGTGTTTCCTTTTGTGCCAGGGATCGGGGAAAAACAGGTGGACTGCCGCCAAACTGTTATCCGCCACGTTATTCGTCAAAATTTCAATGGCATCGTGGCAGTAAACCCTGACGTTGTGCAGGCCTTGCTCCTCCAACCGCATCAGCAAATGCCCAACACCAGGGCGGTGTACTTCAATGCCGAGGTAATCCTTATCGGGGTTGGCGGCGGCCAGTTGCGCCAAGCAGTCGCCATTGCCAAAGCCGATTTCTACGCATAAGGGCGCGAGGCGGCCAAAAACCTGGATAGTATCCAATGGGTTATCCGGGGTCAGGCAGTATTTGTCCCAATGATGTTCCAAGGCGAATTCCTGGCCTTGGGTAATGCGGCCTTGGCGACGGATGAAGCTGCGGATTTTTCGGGTTGGGAGTTGTTCGGGCATTAAGTACATAAGGTAGGGTGCATTTTATGCACCATGAGGTCTTGATTTTGATTGGTGATATTATAATGGCTCAATCGGCCATGTCACCTAACCTTATTTAGACGTACGGAATGCGCCAGTAGATTGGTTATTGTTTATGCCAACCTGAAATTTGGATAGGATTCTT
>NZ_AYLO01000019.1 GCF_000496735.2 Methyloglobulus morosus KoM1 | reverse complement strand
TTTTTTTGTCATCAATTAGAGTCATTGTTGAAAGGAGTAGTTGGGTGCTAAGACGTAACTGAATGTTTAAGGCTTGGTGGCAATTCCGGATTGTTTGAAGTGTATACATAATGTCCCCTACATATTCGGATCGGGAACTTGGACTAGTTTCAATCCATTTCTCGATTAAATTAATTTCTAGCGGGTCTGGTAGAATTACTTTAAAGTCGTGAGCCGTGAGGGAATCTAGCTCCTGAATCTCTACAGCAAACTTAACGAGACTTGCGCCTAACAAGTAAACACGTTCAACAGCCTTAGCAAGGGGTAAATGGAAAGAAGTGCGTTTACTACGGAAGTAACAGCTACGGATACCAACTTCTAATGCGGTTTCGTCAGATTGTTTGCGTTTACCTAAGCTTTCTATTTTTCTTAGAATTTCCGTTGCAACAGGGGAAAGAGCAGCTGTAATGTTCTTGTCTGAGCGGTTTGAGTTGTAACTTGCTGGTTTAAGACCAAACATATCAGATGGCAGTTTGATCGGAGGTTCTTTAGGAACAACGAAATAGACTCGCTCATACCCAATCCTCCCTGCAAACAATCCATACTCTAATACGAGGTTATCCCTTGGGGCTACCATGGTTTTGTCGCGGGAACTAACAATATCATCGGGAGAAAGGACGAAAACAGCAAAATCGAAATCATCTAGAATCTCAACGATTGAGTCCATTGAAACTTCGCTTAGGCCAAAAACACCATCCTTCCAAATTGTTACTTCAACTTGGTGCTGCAACTGCTCCTCAAGTGCACGTGCTATGCTCATTCCTTCTACACTTGAACCGATGAATACTCTGGGTAAAATTGTCGACATGTGTAACACCTTCTCAAAAATAGGATAGTAACAACAAGTTGCAGACCAAAGGCAGAATTAATCTACATACCACGAAAATATGTTAGAGTTGAATAGTCTTGTTATTTGTTCTTATAACATTATTCCATTAATGTATTGAATTATCTCTTCTTTTTTCCCGCCCTGATTTATCATTATAAACTCGATGTATTGGAATTGTTAACAAGTATCAAAAATATAAAAAGCAATAGACAGTGCATGCTGATAATTTTTCATAGGTAAACGAATAGAACTTACATCTAATTTTGCAACACCAATGACAAAACTTTACATAATAACTAAGTTGCAACGAGAACCATGAAAATAGCAATGATAGGTTGCGGTAAACTAGGTTTACCCGTAGCGGAAGTTATGGCTGATCATTATAATGTTGTTGGTTATGATTTAACGCCTAATCTTCAAGCAAAAATCCCCATGACATCAAACATCGCCGAGGCGATGCATGACCGAGATATAATTTTTGTAGCTGTTCCCACTCCGCATGATTCAGAATACGGTGGCGAGAAACCAATTGCAGATTTACCAGCCAGAGATTTTAATTATAGTATCGTTCAAGATGTATTAAAGAAAATTAGTTTAAATGCAAAAGATACTCAATTAATTGTTCTAATTAGCACTGTATTACCTGGAACCATAAGGAATCATTTACGCCACTTACTAACTAAGGGTAAGTTCATCTACAATCCTTATGTTGCCGCTATGGGTTCTATAAAACAAGACATGGCTAACCCAGAGTGTTTAATTATAGGCACTGAAGATGGACAGATGAATGAAGATGCAATCGCAATTTTAAAATTTTATGAGCCAATATGTGGCAATAAATGCCCATTGGCTATTGGCACTTGGGATGAGGCAGAGGCAATTAAAGTTTTTTACAATACTTATATTTCAGCAAAATTAAGTATTGTAAATATGATACAAGATGTCGCAGAACGCAATGGCAATATTAATGTTGATGTAGTAACGAATGCTTTAATGTCAGCTACCCATCGAATTACGAGCGCAAAATACTTGACAGCAGGCCTTGGTGATGCCGGCCCTTGTCACCCCAGGGATAATATAGCCCTGCGCTTTTTATCAGAACGTCTTAATCTTGGCTATGATCTTTTTCAAGCCATTATGAACAGCAGGGAAAGACAGGCCAAGAATCTGGCTTATCGTTTAATTGAAATTGCAAATGCAAAAAACCTCCCGGTCGTAATCCACGGCAAATCTTACAAACCTTATATTGAATATACACATGGCAGCTATAGCTTGCTGTTAGGTTATTTCGTTGAAGCAGCCGGAGTGCCAGTTTTTTATGTAGATCCTCTAACGGGTGATTCGCTAACGGAACCTATGCAAGCAGTTTATCTAATGGCACATAATCCGGCAGTTAGTTATGCAGGAACAGATATCACCAAAGAAAATACAGAATATTACTGCGTTATTCCAAGCGGCTCTGTCATTCTCGATCCTTGGCGCACAATTTTAAGTTATCCAGGATGCGATGTAATTCATTATGGAAATACCCGGTGCAAATGTTGATTTTTTATATGTATAATATTTCAAACTGAATACGACAGTTGATCGCTTATTTACTATCGAATTTAACTTATGCCCTCATAATTATTGCTTGGTGAATGCCTCTCTTTGTTGGACTGCGATTGTGGAACCGTATGCCTTGATCAGTCTCGAAGTGCGTTGCTTTTCGAATGAATAATATTAGAGAGATAAGAGTATATATGTGTCCAGATTAAATCTGGTTACGTCTGCTTTCTATCCTTGCATGCCATCCATAATTGAAAAGTTTTGCTGCTTGAATGTCGCAAATTGGCCGACAACGTTTGCGTTAGTTGATTTGAACCACGGTCGGCTATCGAGGTACGTCGTCGAACGTTTTATAGGGCAACAGAACCGAACTTTGAGCTATGCGGTTTTGAAGTAAGGCAGAACGTTTACGTGAACATCCGAATTGGGACGATTTGCTTCGCTTTGCGTAATCCATTGGGTTTGTGAATGCTGGGCTTCTATATCAAATTGAAGGTCAAGGATGCCAAGGTCATAAGCCAACACGACATAGTGGGTAGTCACCCCAGCAGCCCTAAGCGCATTCGTTTGGTATTTATGTGTAAAGGCACCGATTAAACGAGCTTGTGTTATCGTGAGACTAACACCGAGTTCGTCATTACAGATTCGCTTGAATGCGTCCTCCAGGTCTTCGTTCTTGTAGATGCGTCCGCCCGGGACAAACCAGTAATCTTTGGCCGGCTCGTTGATACGGCGACCCATCAGAATAGCTCCAGATGGTTTCCGTATTATCAGATCGATAGAAACTAATGGGGTATTAGCGATGACTGTGAGAAATTGTTCTTCAGGAAGACGCATAAAGTCGGGCTATATGATAATTTCAAATTTTTACGTGATTTATATAGGCTAAAGCGCTGCTTTTGTAATAATCGATAAACGCTCCGTAAGCCTTTTAGAAGCCCTGTTGCCAGGCTTCTCTAAAAGGGTGTGGCACTTTTTTGCCGCAACTTTGCAGGGTCTGATAATAATCTAAGTGAGTTACATTAGGGAGCTCAGAATGCGCTCTTTACGACGCCGCCATCTACCCGGAGCGCCGCCCCTGTGTCGTAGCCGAAGCGAGTGGGCTGGCGATATAAACGACCAGCGAAGCGACTTCCTCGGGTGAAGCAAAACGCTTAATCAATGAAGTAGGGCGTATTTTCTCAAAAAAATCCTTTTCAAAGTCATCGAAAGATTTCCCCTCTGCTTTAGCCATTGCGTCGACAAAATCACCTACCCCACGAGACTTGGTTGGCCCTGGAAGGATACTGTTCACAGTAATTCCTGTACCCGCAACGGCCTCAGCCAAGCCCCGTGAGACCGCTATTTGTGCTGTTTTTGTTACGCCATAGTGGATCATTTCTGCAGGAATCTGAACGCCGCTCTCACTGGAAATGAAGATGATGCGTCCCCAGTTCGCTCGTTTCATCGTGGGTAGGCAAAGCCGCGCGAGCCGAACACCGCTCATCACATTGACTTCGAAAAACCGTAACCAATCGGCATCGGGGATTTCTTCAAAAGGCTTTGGTTCGAAGATGCCCAGGTTGTTAACCAGGATTTCGATGTTGGGGAACTCGCGAACCAACGCTTCGGCTACTTCAGCTTTACTGAGATCACCCGCGAATCCCAATACCTTATTGCCTGTCATAGAATGGATTGCCGATACCGCAGTATCGACCGAAGCTTGGTTTCGGCCATTGACAATGACACAAGCACCTTCCCTTGAAAATGCCTCTGCTATCGCATAACCGATTCCAGCAGTGCTGCCAGAAACCAGTGCCAGTCTACCTTTAAGCCCCATGTCCATAATAATGTTTACCTGTAATAGGAATATCCTGCTGTTAAACGCTTGATTATAAGGTTAACCGTATATTTGCCGCTATTGGTATGTGTCCGTTCACGGTTAACATTAGCTCCGCTTTTTGTTAAGTAAGCATTCATGTTCACTCAGTAGAATCATCGCCAAGGATTAAGAAAGGGCAATTTTAGGAACCTTGACCATAAGCACGATAGTAAAGGGTTTCTTTAAGGGTTGATAATAACTGATTGGAGTTATGACATGAAGAAAATAGCTTATTTGATCCAAATAATAGCCGTCACCATCTTGTTTTCGTCCGCTGCGGTTGCCCACGACCGTCACTGGGGCGGGCATGGGCACGACTGGGGGCTTCATGGTTGGGGACATCATCACCATGGCCATCATCAGGGCTGGGGTGGATACCCTAGACGCCAAGTGAACAATTATTATCCACAACCGCAGGCAAACTATTATTATCAGCAGCCACCCGCCTATTATGGCTCTCCCCAGCAGTATTATCCGCCACAGCCGCAGTACAACAATGGCGGGCGTTATTATGATAACCGTTCACACCAAGGGTTGGCAGGAGGTGTAGTTGGTAACGTACTTGGCTATGAACTGGGCAATGGGCATCCGCTGGCTGCCGGCATCGGCGCAGCCGCCGGTTCGTTCTTGGGTAATGGGCTTGGACGCAACTATTAGAACCGGATAGCAATATCTGGCTATGGAAACGGAGTTTTGGCCTGGGTTAGCTTCTAATCCAGGCTTTTTATTGTGGGTAGCATAAATCGGATTCTTCAACCCGAGGCCCTCTGTCCTTCGGACAAATAGTTACAATTTGAAGAGTTAAAGCCTATAAGGGTTTCTTCATTGCAGTCACTCGCAATTGATAATTTTTACTCAAAGTTAAATTGTCAAAATCGACCCATAACGGTAATTGGAAAATAAAGTGCAATTTTTCATAACCAGACATTCAACAATAAATATGCCGTTGAAGGGGCAAAATCAAACAACATCTTGTGCCATCAACTTCCGGATTGTATCGAGAAAAAGTGCGGTTTTCAATTTCCGCTCTTGCAGCCCATTCTTCGAACGCTTCCTCCCCAGGCCCTAACTCGCCAAACGGCCAACCCGCCTCCAATTCCCGCAATTCCGAAAAATACCTTTCGATAACTTTATCTGGCCATCGGGTAAACTGTTTAGCCCAATCAAATAGTGCTTCGGGTGTCCATAAGTTCAAGCAAATTCGGAGATATTCGGGGAGCATTTCTGGTTTTAATGACGGCAGCATCAGGTAAACAATACCTGCTTTTTGGGTTCGGCTACACCCGATTTCATAAGGCACCCACCAGGAACCCATCGTTCTTGCACTCAGTACCGCCAACAACTGAGTTGAATGGGCAAGCCCCTTATCAATGCTTTCAACGATTCCCAGATCATTTGAATGGCCTTGCTGCACAATTTTCTGCAAAGTATCGTCGTTCTCGTCGAAATATTAATAGATCCCGAGAAACTCAAAATACCGGGCGATTTCGCGGGCTATGGGTTTATCGGCCAGTCGATGTAAAATGAAAACCCGGCTGTGTTGGGTAATGGCAGGCGTTAAGTCCTGTCCGAAGAGATTATGCCGTTCCATACGATACCCGTTAGGAGCAAAAAGGAAAGCGCATCGGCAAAGCCCGTCAATTCTTATCCAAATGCGGCAGCAATCTTGGTCACGACAGAAAGCAAGCGTGCTGCGGAGTCTTGCACTTCCTTGATGGTTTTCAGGTCTGTTACCGCCTCGTCGATGAAGTGATTGACGAGTTCGAGGGCCGAGGTGAACGCCTTCCATTCCTTGGTGTCGGTTTGCAGTTTGTCCTTGTTTCGATACAGCGTGAACTGCTTTACCCTAAGATCAACCGCGTGGTCGGACAGGGTTCTTCCCTCTTGCGTTCGGCTTGATCGCGTTGCCAAGGCTGCAAGGGTCTCCAGATTGGTCGCAGTACTTTCCAGTTTAGAAACTTGGCGTTCGATTTGTGGGATTGATTCATTTTGATCTGACATAGTTCTTATCTCCCTTGTTTATACTCGTGGATTTAACCTTGCCAAAGCAGGGATATAATTAATGGATGATATGATTTAATATACAAATTTCGGCGGCATAACCGATTCAATTCTTAATTTAACACCATCCATTTAAATAGATTAAGGTTTATTTTTCACGCCAACCAGAACTATGTCGCTTGGGTTTCCTTTATTATCAAAAACAATCTGAGCCTGGCCTTCTTTCGCGTCTAACGCATCTTGCGCTTTATTCATCTTGCTTTCATATTCTTTTAGAACCTTTAAAGCATTTTCTCCTGTTTTACCATGCATGGCACAAACAGCATCAGACATGATTTGTCTCGCAATATCTCTATGCCGTTCTTCATGTGATTTGATCAATTGGACATATTTTAAAATTAGCTCTTTTTCCTTTTCTGAAGGACGACCGCCAGACCATCGCGGAATAACTATTTTAGTCTGAAGCATTAAGTTTGTTTTTGTTACTTTTCCTTGGGCATCAAACTCTAAATTATATTCAATTGCTGGCTGCAAATGCGGATAACCGCCTAAAGCTGGACTTATTTTGGTGCTAAACTCAACTAAGGAATCTGCTTTTATATCGATTGGAACTTCTATCACAGGTTTCCATGTTAGTTTTTCAGTACAAGTCAGATTTGCTCCGGAATCCGGTCTTCCAGCATCAGCAACTCCTGCATCGCCTGTTTTTTGGTTAGATGGAATAAATCCAGCATCGTTTGAAGCAATAGCATTTGGATCGCCAATCAGTGAGTTCTTGAATCCACGAGGAACTCCAAATAGATCGTGCATCTGATCAATGTTCTTTTCGTAGATTTCGTTCGCCTTCTCGGGACTTAAGAGGTCATCGCGAACACCTTCTTTGATTTCCTTTCTAAGGTCTTGAATATTTCTGATGGCTCGTGATGGCTCATTGGGTTTGGCTTTTTGACTACCCGGAGAATTGCCTACTGTAACTGAACCTGCGCCTAAATTAGCCCCATATTTTCCTTGAATTTCCTTTGCTTTGTTTGCCGCGTCGGTGATTGAAATGGAATTGTCGGAGAGCTTTTTGAGCAAATCAGCAACCTCTGCCCGTCCCGACATATCCCGGAAAATATTGGGTGTACCTAGCACGTTCAATGCGGAAGCAAGGCCGGTTGGGTCGGGTGCCGAGGGAGGATTTACAATGTTTAAAAGCGATTGCGGAAAAGCGGTGGGCTGTAAATTCAAATCCTTGACCAAATGTTGTCCCGCCTTAATAGCTTCGATGTCGGGGGCCATGTGCGGGATTGGGGATGCCTGCCAATCCCAGAAGCGGGTATTGTCGATTTCCTCCGACGCATTGCAGTGGCCAAGTTTGGCTTCGGCAAAAAGCCCTCGGGTGGGGAGCGTTACAAGTCGTTCGTCAGACGTTTGTTCCGGTGGTTGTCGGCGATCTAATTCGTCATTGATATACTTAGACCAGTTCGAATCGGCGCAAGGGTAAGCGATGTAGCCATCAATCATTTCGAGAGGACGGCTTTCTATCTTTTCTAGCAAATTACCAGAACCGATATGTACACTAGCAAGTTGCGCATACCGTTGAGCAGGTTCAATTCCTAAAATCAAGGCGCGTTCATAATGAGCGAGGTGATGTAAGAGATGCCCCTCAAGCTCTTGTATCTTCGCCTCTTCTTCAATAAGTTCTGGTGGTATTGACGGAGGTGGCGGCGGTAGAACTGGTTGAGGCCGACGTGTAGGCAACCAAATATCACCCGTATTACCAAAGTAAATATCCCCTTCAAAAAAAGGCTCACGGTAATTCTTGTCAACAAGGGTAGTCGGATTACCGTCTACATCTATACCTGTTATTTTGATGTGTTGGAATGCGGTATCAGTTTCGCTTTTGTCACCATCTTGAAGCCAAACGGTTATCTTGATTAAATCAATATTTCCCCACGCTATTGGTGGTACTCCAACTGGCAATAATGCAGTAACAGAGCAATTTGCATCTTTCCAATGTAACGACCCAGGAGTGTTAATTGGATTTTCCCCATGAAGCTTAACGCCTTCCCAAAGGTTAATTTTTGTATGATCATATTTCTCCATCGTAGCAGAACCAAAAACTGTAACATGGATATGCACGTCTTTTTTCGCTTCGATGCCTCCAGTTTTAATATCAACGTTGAAAAAACGAAAATAGGGGCCAATTGGTGGTGGAGGCTCTAAGGGTGGTTGCGGCGGTGTCTGATTAATATTGAATTTCTTTTCAAGTTCATTCTTTACAATGTCCTTTTTTTCTCGATGTAATTTGTTCTCAACTAAGTTAAGATGTTCTTCGTAACGTGAATCTAAAAGTGCATCGTGCAAAACTTTGCGATTTTCTAAAATTATTTTCCATAATATGTGCAATTTACCATCTCTTTCCTCCCAAATTCCTCGATGAACATTGGTTAGCACTACCGAGCGGCGGCGAACAAACTCAGTTACAACACGAAAATGCCTTAATACTTCGTAATAAAGAATTGTAAGCGCATGGCTGTGGTTGTAATTGACAATCGTTCTGGTTTCGATAGATTCTTTTTCGGTCTGCGTGGTTTGCACGACGACCGTGCTTTGTAGCTCGCGCATCGAGGCGCTGGCTTGACTGATGTTGTCGCTTAGTTTCTGTACGGTGTTGGCGGCAATATCACGGCTACCGCTGCTGTCTGACGATGACCCGCCGAGCGATCCCGCCAAGCCAGCCGCTAAACCCAATCCCCCTGATGCAAAGGTTGCTCCAGCAGATAAGGCGGCACCGGCCATAAAACTGCTGCCTTCCTGAAACTCCTTGATTGAGGCATTGACAGTTTCGGTAATGGTGCGGTCACGGCGCTGGTTATGGGTAAGTTGCTCGGCTGCTTTGGTGTCTTCCGTGCGTGTACCCACGTCGCGGCGCGTCCAGTCAATTACCGCCAAGTTGACGGATTCGCCCGGAGCCAAGGGTAGGCTGTATTGAATCTGCCCAAGCGAGTGACCGAGCGGATACCAGGCCAGACGGTATTCATGAGCAACGCCTAGCTTGACCCCATTAGGAAGATCGTTTGGGGTCAAATCGGATAAGCCGACCACTTGGTAGAAATTGAATTCCTGGAGCGCAACATGGGCGGGGTAGAGATTCTCGCAGTGGTCTGCGTCTTCCCCGAGCAGCGCAGCCGGATTGGTGGCGAATGACGACGGCGACATGCGCCAGTCGATTAGCCCCGGGTTCTGCATGGACATGAGGCCCATATTCTTCATGGACTCAGGTACGTGCGGCTGCTCCAGTTCGAGCTTGACGACGATGGCGTCATGGGCAAAGCGCATCTGAGACAGTGCATCAATGCGCGTTTCTTCCCGAGCCATTGAATAGAGCCAGATGGTGGTTTCGGTCGGCTTGCTGGGTTCGCGGCGGCGGGATTCCAGGGCTTCTTCTACCGCAATAGCGACATCTTCCGGCAACCGGGTCAGGTCAAAGGAGAGATAACCAACATGATCGGTTGCCAATACGCCCATCGGGTGCGCCCATACGGTTTTTTGATGTTGGGCGTTTGTGTCTGCTAACGGTAGGTTGTGTGCTTTTGCGTAGGCGAGGATGGCTTGTTCAATGAAAGGTATAAATAGCTTTAAAGCGGCTTGGGGGTCGTCTTGCGGGAAATTGATAGGTGGTTTGGTTGCTAATACAAGTGCACCAGCATTTTTCCATATCTCTGAAAGTCCGTTGTTTTTCTTATCTACAAGGCTATCAACCGAGCTTGGAGCAAGTAAGCGGTAAAGCGCATCACAAATGTATTCGGCAATTAAACTTAAGTTATTCTCCGGGGTGGATTCTTGTATAGTTGCAAAAAGGCCAACTCTTTCGGGGGCGCGATGTTGGAAAAGCGCGTCAATGATCGCTTCTCTATATTTACATTCAGACTTGGGTAAAGGAACAAAGCTAACAACACCCACTTCCGCATAAAACGGCATCCGCGCTACGGGATGGCCGGTTTTCTTATCCAGAACGAATAGACTGAGGTGTGTAGGTTTTAGCTTGCTTTTCTTGGGAACAGATTGCCGCCATTCGCCATCCGAGCTGGTATTTCCAGACTCAACGGCAGTGGCTCTTAAGGGTTTGATAAAACTTGCAGTTGAAGCGGGTCGATCTGCTGCCGCAACACTCATGATGCGGAAGGACGACGTGAAATGTTCCGCTTCTGTTGGCGACGGCACTTGCCGACCAGCGCACTGGCACTTTGCGGTGTACTCAACATTATCGCCTTCATTTAAGGCGGCGCACGGCAATTGGGCTTTAAAAAATTGCTTATTGCCTACATGTCGAACCGGTATTGCGTCTATTGCTGCAACAGAACCGCTATTGACGCGGTATTTAACCTGCACGCGGTTACTTGCGTCGGCGGGTTCGACACCAATGGAAAGATTGGCATCTGAACCGGGTTTTAATGAGCCACCTGTCAGTTGTTTGTTAGGCTCAACCCATAAACGCATTCCATCATGTTCGAAATGCATCGTTAAATCCTTTGCTTTAGGCTTTGGTTACAATGATTGTTTTACTGAATCTCTGTTATTTCTTGTAAGGGAACTATTGCATTGGTGATATTAATAACAAGCCTTATATGTTCGTAGACTCTAATAAAAGCCTCTTCCTCCACCTTTTTTAATTGGACTGAAATATCAACTGGCACAGCGAGTTGCACACTATCGCCACTCAGTGACATGACTAAACCCTTCCTTCCATCAAGAAAGCGGCTTTGGACGAATCCATTCGGCATCATATCTTGTAAATTACGAATTTCGGTTAGTTCGGTGTCAGGTGCATTTACACGCCGACGACTGGCTTGTTGTAATAAGTTTAGCGACACTACAGCGGCATATTTTCTTGAGCGGCCATCATTTTCTAGTTTTAGCATTCCTTGGACAATGCTATCCAAAACAGATTGATCTTTCGGTACATGTACGTCCAGATTATTTGGAAAAATACCTGATTGACTCTCTAAATTCTTGTGGGTCACACCTAATGTTTTTAGCTTTTCTTTAGCTTCACTACCCAGAAGAATTACTGCATCTTCTGCTTGAGCTATGTTTAAAGCCGCCTGTTTCACTGAGTTCTCAAGTGCCATACCATCATCGCCGAAATGCTCTTCGCCCAATCTTAATTCACAGGAAAGAATGACAGGCGTGAGATTTTGAGCTTGAACGGAAATAAATTGTTCGGTCTTGGTATTATTAAAAATTATTTTGTGCCCTATGACATTGGTTGTCCAACCAGGTTTTCCATGGAGTGTCAACAAAGGTCGCAATTTTCGGTGTTCGCTCGCGACATTTTTAGCTAGGTTGTTGACATTTTCTTCATTCCACGTGAAGTCGTTGGTAGCGTTGGCCATTGCAATACTCCTCTCTTGGTGAAACCTGATTAGTGGCATTAACTTATCAAATAATACTTTCGATTTCAACCTCCTTGCGTAGGGTAAATGACGTACTTTTTACTGTGTTTTAGAACTAATTCTTGTTACACTTCAACTGACACATTCCGCTTAGAGAATGGCCTAGGAAACTACTTAATTTGTAATAT
>NZ_AYLO01000018.1 GCF_000496735.2 Methyloglobulus morosus KoM1 | reverse complement strand
GAACTCTTCCGTCGTGGCACCGGTGCGGTTATGCACCGCGACCTTGTAGCCGTGGTCGTCCATGTTGAGCACCAGGTTCTGCCCCATCACCGCCAATCCGATTAAGCCGATATCTGCTTTCATTTTACCTTTTTTATTTTTGATGTAGAAATTTGTTGTTTAAATTGTGTTCCAGTGAGTTTGGCGAATGTTGACAGCAGGAATACTGCCACCAAGCCTTGTATACCAAAATTAACCCGTATCGTACCTTGCTATTTTCAAGTGACATGCCGTTTATAAATTTATTTTAAACAGTAACTTAGGTATGAATCGACTTCAACGGCAACCCCTAAAACACTTGTTCGGGAGAGGTGTACGCTAAACCAAAAGCGGTCGCCACACCGGGATGCGCCACTTGCCCACGATAGATATTAAGACCTGACTGTAGCTCTGGATTGTTTACCAACGCATCAACGCCCTGGTCAGCCAAAAGAAGGACATAATCGGTCGTCTGGTTGACGAGGGCGAACGTACTTGTCCGAGGCACGGCACCGGGCATGTTGGCGACACAATAATGCACTATTCCATCGATTTCATAAGTCGGCTGGCTATGTGTTGTCGGCTTGGTGGTCTCCACACACCCTCCTTGGTCGACAGCGACATCGACAATCACTGTTCCTTTACGCATGCTCGACAGCATAGGACGCGTCACTAGCCAAGGCGCTTTCCCGCCCGGAATCAACACCGCGCCGATAACCAAATCGGCTTGGCAAACCGCCTCTTCTATCGTGGATGGGTTGCTTTTTCGCGTCTGGATACGCCCGTTGTAGAGGTCGTCGAAATAAGCGAGCCGATGATGGCTCACGTCCAGAATTGTTACTTGTGCCCCCATACCTATGGCTATACGGGCTGCATTGGCACCGACTGTGCCGCCGCCTAATATGGTCACATCTGCTGGCGCAACGCCGGGAACACCGCCCATGAGTACCCCACGACCACCTTGGGGCCTTTGCAGAATAGCCGCTCCAACTTGTGTGGACATACGTCCCGCCACTTCACTCATCGGCATCAATAAGGGCAGTTGGCCAGAATGCGTTTGGACTGTTTCATAGGCGATTGCCGTAACGCCGCTAGTAAGCAAAGCCTTAGTGAGCGGTTCATTAGAGGCAAGATGTAAATAGGTAAATAGTAACATATCCTTACGTAAATAAGGATATTCTGCACTAAGCGGTTCCTTCACTTTCACAACTAATTGCGCTGCCCAGGCATCGTGTGCGTGTTCAACAATTTGGGCACCCACGGAACGGTATTCCTGGTCGGGAATAAAACTACCCTCACCTGCCCCGGTTTCAACCAGCACTCGGTGACCTCTTGCGACCAACATTTTGACCGCACCGGGCGTTAAGCCAACACGATATTCGTTGTCTTTAATTTCTTTGGGCAATCCTACAAGCACGCTTAATATCCAGGTAAATTAGTGTGATAAAGGCCTACTATGCAATAAAAGGATAATGCCGCAATTGTTAATGGAAAACCTGCCGCAACGTTGCCAAGCGAAATGCTGGGATAGGCGCATCGAACATCACACCATCATCGCCGATTAACTGATAACTGCCGTGCATGACACCGACAGGAGTCCTAATACTGGTCATGCTGGTATATTGAAATTTCTCACCCGGCCGTAAATAAGGCTGTTCGCCTACGACACCTTCACCAATTACCTCTATTTTTATACCGTTCGCGTCTGTAATTATCCAATGCCGACGCAACAATTGCGCCGCGACGGCACCGCTGTTCTTGATGGTCACTGTGTATGAGAAGACATACTGGGCTTGCCCTGGCTGGGAATCTTGGGCGAGATAAGTCGTTTTAACATCAATATCAACAAAATGAAATTTAGTTTCCATAGTTACCTTTAAACTTACGCCGTAAATATAAGCCTGGAACCGGTCGGGCTTGCCAGGATCACTTCGCCTTGGCTTTGCTGTTCGATCTCAATTACGGCCTGGAGCGCAACCTGCCCGGTTGAATGGCGTGCTGCCGACAGTACGTGACCTATACAGTTTGGGTTGTCGGCATGATACAGCGGTGTCCCCGCGTCCGGTAATGGTTGAGAATCCGTGTGGGCAATATACAGCTTGCGCTTAAGCTTACCTCGATAATGCAGCCGTGCAATCACTTCTTGACCGGGATAACAGCCTTTGGTGAAAGACAACCCACCCAATGATTCCAGGTTCAGCATTTGCGGCAAGTATTCGCCTGCCGTGGCTGGGACGATAAAAGGCACACCGCTAATAGCGTCTAAGTACGCCCATTCATCCTTATCGATTAGCGCAACATCCGGCAGCAATTTCTCGCAAAGGACATCCATCGCATCATTGCTGCCAACAACTAGCCAGCGGGGCTGTGTTTCACCAGGCAGTGGGATAACGGTGCAGTCCCCACTCTGGGATGTGATCCCGAAAGAGTCTTCTTGAATCGGCATGGCCAATGCCTGCGACAGAAGTTGGGTCGTACCTGTCCCCGATAAACCCATAAGCTTTAAGTTTTCCCCATGATCGTTAATGCTTACTTTGGCGCGTAGGACGTGCAATTTCAACTTCCGGATGACAGGCTCCACCATATCTGCCGGCAGGAACAAATAATAAGCATCATAGCGCTTGAAGATTAAAAAGCTTGCCAGTACCCTTCCTTTGGTATCGCAGATTGCGCTGAACTGGCTGTATGACGGTGAGACTAGCTTAACGTCACTGGTGGATAGCCCCGACAGGAAGCTCAGTGCGTCATCACCCGTGACTTCAATCAGCCCATAACCTGAAAGCTCTGCCATTATATCTTCGTATTGCACAGGGTTTTCTAATTGCATACCTTGAACTACCGCCATAATCCCTCTTCTTCCGAGCCAAAACAATTTTGGTAATCGACACAGACAGCACAACTCGGAGATCGGCAGACATAAGCTCCGGCCCGTTCACACAGTTGCTTATAGAAAAATTTTTTCCAGCGCATGTTGCCGGTATTTTTCTCATAAAGCGTGCTGAAATGCTGTTGCATAAGCCCCGATAATTCCTGGCGATTATTCAGCCCCATATCCTGCCACAAATGGTCGTCGCCCATACAACAGGCGGTAACCGCGTAAGCCAGCCAAGTCGTTTCTGTCCCGGTATTGCCCCGGTGTTCGAGCAGCAAGGCCAAAACATCGTCAAATTCATCCCCATGGGAAGTGGGAGCCGTATACTTAAAAGCATTGAGGGCTGGCGTCAGGAAAGCCCCTTGTGCGCCTGGAAAGTAGGTCTCGATTAATGACTTGTAATCGCCGATCTCGAGCCCGAATGTCAACCGCCCCGCCAACCTGGAGGAACTGCGTACCATGTTGATGGCGGCCGCAAATGTTTGGGTCACCGGATCGGATGGCGCGCGGGCATGGACCAATAGCGGGTCATAATGTTGATAAGCGTCAATTTTGGCCAACATAGTTATTGCCTGTGATATTAAATGCGCTTAAGCGGCTTGATCCATCTCATGGGCATCATGGGTATAACACTTTTTAGGACAAATTTTGGCGCAAGCCTCGCAACCGACACAATTATTCGGATTAGCGATTGACATCACCTTTTTATCGTATTCGTCCTCGTCATCTTCGTCACTTAGTTTGACGGTTTCGCCATCCGCATTGATGCCGACCATCTCCAGCACTTCCCGACCACAGACTTTGTAACAGCGCCCGCAACCGATGCAATTATCCTGGTTAATGACCTCGACAAATTGCGGACTCCATAACTTTCCGCTAGGCAATGTTACGGTAAATTCACTCATGGTAATCTCCTATCCTCCAGCTTCAGCGATTTGTTTACGTATTGCGCTCAGTTCCTCATAAGCCTGATAAGTCTTTTCAGAGACTTCGCGGATACGCTCCCAGCCTGTAGGCAAATCTTCCGCCAAATCATGTAAATCCATCTTTAATGCGGTTGCCTGGGCATTTAATTTCTTTAATTTAGCTTTAACATCTTCATTTTCAATTACAGCTGTTTCAGTCACGATTATGTTCTCCGTTTCTGTTTCTAGCGTTGTATCGGCACAGCTTATAGCGATGCGGATTCAATAAACCTTGCATTTGGATAGTTAAGATGCGGCTATCCGTATTTCGCAACTTCAGGATAGGTTTCAATCATCGTCACACCTGCCGAAACCAGCTTCTCCCCATCATCTGCGAGTTTGCCCATGTTATCGAAACCGAAGCGATGCACATCCCGTAATTGCTTATTGACCACAATCAAACGACCCGCAGCCAGGATCATCCGGCCAAAACCTTCGTGGGACATTTTCATCATGGGCGTAACCATCACTCCGGTAGCGCGTTCAATGGACAGGCCGACCGCGTTATAGAACAGCTCCAGCCGCCACAGCGTCTCTGGATCGGGGTCACCGATAATCGGCATGGCTTTACGTTTCTCTTTGTCTAAAATATAGGGTTCGAGCAATAGCTCATCACTCTTGCCTTCCCAGGTGCCATAAGAATCCTGCGCCCGCCATTGCTTGACGAGCTCCTTGACGAACAACGAGTCCATCGGTGATTCCGTCATCTTTACCGCTAATGCCTCAGCCATGTTCCACCTCTTCATCTTCTTCAAAATCAAACGAACGTTCCTGATCCTTGTTGCCTTTAGCAAGCACTTTACGTAACCAAGGCGGCGGCGTTCCGCGTAAGACTACCTGCAATTTTTCCAGCAAGTCAGTAATAAGCTCTGGCTGCGCCACTTTCATCGGATGTATTCCTTGCGCCACCACCCGCGCCGCGCCGGAACCACCGATGGCGGCCACGTACAGGATGGTGCAATCCTTGACTGCATCAAGCTTTGGCGCGAGCTTGTCTTCATTGCCATCCTCCTGTAGATCCCCTTCAAACTGGATCGCCTCAAGAAGTTGGTAACTATCCGCCGACAGTTCATAGATGACGATGTTTTTGGCCCAGCCAAAATGTGCATCGACCCGTTTCAAATCTTGCGTAGCAAATGCAACTTTCATACTTCCTCCACTAAAGAAAACTTTTTCAGTAACGTTTTTTGGCTCAATAAGCCGCAACTTCCGCGCCCACATATTCAACACTTCCCATAGTGCGGAATCTTCAACTGTACTGCATTTCGCCCGAACAGGGAGAGAACAACCAAGCCACCGTGGGTAATGCTTATTTTTAAGGCTTTATAAGCATCTATCGACTCAGCTTTCATGTTTTAATCCCCCCTATCCAAACCATCCTCTTCGGCCAATTCCACACCCGTTATGCAGACATCGCCCTCATCGATCACGACTGTAACCGGGGTTAACTGTTTACCCTGGCAAGGCCCGATGAAACAGTGACCGGTATCTGGGTCGAATTGGGCATGATGTTTGCCGCAAGTCAGGAAATTTCCATCCTCGTCCATGAACTGCCCCGGTATCTGGTCCAAGCGTTCACCGCCATGCGGACAAACATTTTCAAAACCAAAGAAATTTTTGCCTTTACGGGTAATCAAAATGGGCCAAGGTATTGCTTCACCAGTTTCCCCTCGCCGCGCCAGCCAAAATCCGTAAGCCTGGTTTTCATCGACTTCTATCGTCCGGCAAACCGCATATAACTCGTCCATTGTTTATCCTTTAATTTTCCGAAAACCAAGCGGTATAACCGCAATGACCCTGATACATAAGGAAACTCTGGGCAATTTTGTCCTGAGCTTGTCGGAGGACTTGTTCAGAGATTCCATAATATAGAAAACCTTTTCACTAACATTTTTTGGCTCAATGGGCCTCAGCTGCCACGCCCACCTGCTCTTGTTGCCTCATAGCGGGATACCAGGTATCAGTATGGGCTTCATGGGCATCGGCTATAAACATATTGGCTATCTCAAACACCAGGTCACGAGTGCCGCGATAACCAACGATGGTTTGGTGCGCCGCACCTAAGCGGTCAAACATGGGAATGCCGATGCGGTAAAACGGTATTTTCAAACGTTCCGCCGCTTGCCGTCCGTGCGAATGGGTGACTAGCAAATCGCAGGTCGCTGCTTTGGCTTCCAAGTCCTCAAGGTCGCCGATCAACACTTCCTCTGTCGCCATACGCTCCAACAAGGGCGAGGCGGTGGTTGTAACGGCGGCAAAAATTTCTGCGCCGAGTTCGGTAAACCAATTGCCAAGCGCCCACAACAAATCGGGTTCGGCACCGATGGCTATTTTTTTTCCGCCGAAATAAAAATGGCCGTCAAGCATGGCATCAACCAGCTGGCTGCGCTGCCTACGAATCTTGTTGGGAACGGCATTACCACTTAGTTTTGCACACAGTGCTATCAACTGGTCACTGACACCCAATCCGGTCAACCTGTCGAACAGGGTGAAAGGTACATGGGTCAATTTTTCTAATGCAACTGCCGCATCGCGCATTTGTTCGCCGATAGCGATGGTATGCCCAGAAAATCCTAATGATGCGATCTCTTCCAACGTGATGCCGCCAATCGTCGTCGGGGTGAAATCTTGCGGCACATGTCCATCCAGTGAGCCGGACAAATCCGGCATAAATGCGGCTTCCAAACCGAAGGCATCCAATATGTCACGCAACTCGTCGAGGTCTCCCGGCGTCAGGTGTGCTCCGGGCAAAATGTTTACTTTTTTCAAATTGCGTACTGCGTCGACCGGTACAGGCTTGACCAGTTGCTCGATCATCTTGGTCACGGTTTTCGCCCAACCGTCCTGAAAGGCATCCTTGAAATCGGGGGTAGAGACATATACCAAGGCGATATGATCCAATTCAGGATGCTTCTCCCGGATCAGCTTGATATAGCCGTCGACATCGTCGCCCTTGGTTTCAGTCACGCCTGTCGATGAAATGCCGATGATAGAAGGTTTCTGCTTTGCCGCTATGGTCAAGATGGCCTGTTCGACATTATCAAGCCCACCGAGTACCGTGGCGACTTCGCTCATCGCCGTGGTTTGCAGCGGAATAGCTTCCTTAAAATGCCTGACAAACAGCACCAAACCAAAGGAGGTGCAACCTTGCGAGCCGTGAAATAAAGGCATACAGTTATTGATGCCCATATAAGCCAATGCGCTGCCGATCGGCTGGCTCATTTTCAGCGGGTTAACCGCACAGGATTTTTTGGAATGCACCACGGTCGCCATGAAATCACCTATGCCGCATGTTGAGTTTGTGAAGGTTCCGCACCGGCAACAGGCTGATTCCATTCATCGATAGTTTTGATAATCTTGCCGAGCTTATCGCTGCAACTGCCGCAACCGGTTCCGGCCAGGGTTTTTTCCGACACCAAAGCCGCCGTTGTCAAACCGAACTCAGTGATAGCATCTTCGATAATGCCACGGCTGATATTCTTACAATTGCAGATAGTTGTAGCACGGCGTTTGTCACGGGCCAGCGCCGGATCTGCAGCCATGGCAGCGGCTTCTGCCGCTATCGCAGCATCGGCGACATCTTCCCAGGTTTGCTCGTCCCAGGGGGCACGCTTGCGTACTTGTTCCCAAACCGGGTTATAAAGTGCCTTGTCGATTTCCTTGACCAGCTCGACCATCCCGACATAACCCATGTAAGCGTGATGGCGTTCCTGGTTGATGTCGAGCCAAGGCATCTTGGCTTTCAAGGCTATGAACTGGGAACGTCCGCCCGACAACATAATGTCGGCCTGGGCATCCCTCAGCATCTTATACATTTCGCGGGGACTCATGTCGTCGATCATGTGTGCATCTTCGCCCATCAATTCCTTGATCCGTTCCTTGTCTTCCTTGGTGGATTTCTTGACGCTGGTGCCGACCAATTCCATGCCGGCCTCCTGCAACGCCGCCACCACCGACCAGGACTTTACGCCGCCCGTGATCAACAAGACTTTCTTGCCGGTCAGGCGTTTCTTATAGGGTTCAATATTTGCCCAAGCCAGCGCTTCTTCGCGGGCGATTAAGGCTTCGGTACGCTCCATCAATTCCGCCGGAGCGCCTTTTTCAATCAATAAGCGGGAGATTTCCCGTAGTGCCTCGCTGCTATCTTCAATGCCATAAAAAGACCCTTCGAAAAAAGGAATGTCGTAGCGGTCTTCCATCTTGCGGGCAATGTTAATCATGGACTTTGAACATACCATCATCGCCGCTTTCGCCCGATGGGAAGAGGCTACGTCATGATATTTCGCATCGCCGGAAATACAGCACAGGATGCGTATGCCCAACTCGTCCAGCAAGGGCTTGACTTGCCATAACTCGCCGGACAAATTGTATTCGCCGATGATGTTGATGTCGTAAGGCGTGGTGTATTCGGGCTCTTCCGTGCCGATGACATGATCCAGGATCGCTTCCCCGGCCAACTTGTTGCCCAGGTTTTTAGGACCGACAAAACCCGGCGAATTGATCGGTATCACCGGCTTGCCGAATTTTTGCGAGGCCGCTTTACAGACTGCATCGATATCGTCGCCGATCATCGCCGGCACGCAAGTCTGATAAACAAAAACCGCAGGGGGATCGTATTTTTCAATGATTTCTTTGACCGATTTATACAGGCGCTTTTCGCCGCCGAAGACGACATCGGTTTCGTTGATGTCGGTGGTAAAGCCGGTACGCCATAGGTTGGAGCCGGAAGATTTCGAACCCCGGTTATCCCAGGAATTTCCTTCGCAAGCAATCGGGCCATGCACGAGATGGGCGACATCGGTAATGGGCTGCAAGGCTATTTTGGCACCGTCGAAGGCACACCCGCCCGCCGCACCGCCGGGTTGCAATTGCTTGGTACAACCTTTCTTGCGCTCCTTATCCGATTTACCCTGGTTTTTTTCACAACCGGGTTCATTGAATACCTCTTGGATCTTACCGGACAGACTACTCATACGTATTCTCCAATATTAAACCAACCGACATAGCTTGACCCTTTAACAATTTCCGATCAAAATGCAAGGCTGTCGTTAACAAACCAGCCTTGGCTTCGGCTATAACAGCGGGATCGGATACATCAGCCCATCAGGTTTCCCTTATGCTTCGGATATCCGATCCAGTTGATTCCATTCATGGTTCGACAAGGCTCTCCCGAGTTTATCGAATGGATTACCACGAACGGAATCAAACCTCCTTCCAACTTATGCCTTAAGTCCGTTGAAGAACCTAAGCGGAAACTCCTTATTCCTCTTTACTTACCAGACCTTCCAAGCAAGCAAGCTCCTAAATAGCGATATACGAAACCTTATTAACGCATAACCGATGGTTAGCGAATAATATCGTAGCTATAGTCCGTCTTAGCAGGCACGATGGTATTTTTGTCGATTTCATCGAAGATCTTGTCGAGAATCGTAACCAACACGTTCATACCGCCTTGATAACCCCACACCGGATAACGGTGGTGGTGGTGACGGTCAAATACAGGGAAGCCGATACGGATCAATGGTGTACCAGTGTCGCGTTCCAGATATTTACCGTAGGTGTTGCCGATCAGAAAATCGACTGGCTCGGTGAACAACAAGCTCCGCATGTGCCACAAGTCATTGCCGGCATAAGCATGGCAGTTTTTGCCGAACGGTGAAGTCTCCAACAGGGCTTCCACTTTGGCTTTCCATGCCTTGCCGCCGTTGGTCGCCAGGATATGGGTAGGCTCTGCTCCCAATTCCAACAGGAATCCAGCCAACCCTAAACACAGGTCAGGATCGCCGTAGATGGCAAATTTTTGGCCATGGATATGGGCGTTGGAATCGGCAATCGCATCCACCAGACGACCACGTTCTTTTTCGAGGGACGCAGGAATCGCTTTGCCAGTGATACGGGAAATATCCATCAGGAATTTATCAGTCCCCGCCACACCAATCGGATGGTTATAGGCTAAAACTTCATGACCATGTTCCTTGATTAAAGGTAGGGTTTTTTCTGTGCAATACTCTTGCATTGAAAACGTAGCCTTAGCATGGATCGCATTCGCGGCATCTTCCAAGGTAGTGCCACCATCGTACATACGGAAAGTACCGTCGGTTGGGGTATCAAACACGTCACTGTTGTCACAAAAGATTGTGTAATCAACACCCATCAATTCAAATATACGTTTGATTTCACGGGTATTCCCTACCGTGTAGCCGTCAAAACCACCGATGAAATTGATTTTTTCATTCGGTACGCGTTCCAACTTAGGTACGGTGCCAGCCTTGCCATCCCAGAAATGTGCAACAATACCTTTAATTGCATTGTCGTAGCCAGTGATGTGGCTGCCGACAAAGGCAGGGGTATGGGCAAACGGTACGTCATACTCATCCGGCACCGAGCCTTTTTCCTTCGAGGTCTTGATAAAAGCGTTCAAGTCGTCGCCGATAACTTCTGCCATACAGGTGGTAGAAACCGCGATCATCTTCGGTTTATACATGCTGTAGGTGTTGGCAAGGCCGTCGATCATGTTGTTCAGGCCACCAAATACCGCTGCATCTTCAGTCATACTGGAAGATACGCAAGAGCTGGGCTCTTTGAAATGACGGCTTAAATGACTGCGGTAATAGGCAACGCAGCCTTGCGAGCCATGTACAAACGGTATTGTGCCTTCAAAACCGACTGCCGCGAACACCGCACCTAACGGTTGGCAGGCTTTCGCAGGGTTAACGGTCAGGGCTTCACGGGCGAAATTCTTTTCCCGGTAATCCCAGGTCTTTGTCCATTCCCTGGCTTCTTCAAGTTTGTCCTTCGGTTCTGCAAATTCAAATTCTTCTCTTTTCTTCTCGAACATTTCCACATATTCCGGTTCACGGAACAGGTTGAAGTGGTCAAGAACTTTTTCAGCATTTTGTGCCATGGTATTACTCCTGTCGTAATGTAGGGTGTGTGGGAACGTGTTTAAAAGCTGTTACGAGACTCGATTGCTACGTTGCGCGGTACTCGAAACAGTCATGTACTATCTGTACACTCCTATTTCTGCGTTCCGTGCGCCTTGCACTCGATCCGCTAGCGACGCCTTTAAAACACGTTTAGCACACCGTGTACTATTCAAACTCTATTTGGGGCGCATTCACGCACCCTACTTACCTTTAAAACTAACCTTAATATCCATATAACGGCTTAAGCCGCTGTCTTCCAAGGTGTCCTTGCCAAACCCCATACTGGATTATTGATGGCCATATCCATATCGCGGGCAAAGATAGCGAAGCCATCGTAGCCGTGATAAGGGCCTGAATAATCCCAGGAATGCATTTGACGGAAAGGCACGCCCATTTTTTGGAATACGTATTTTTCCTTGATGCCTGAACCGACGAGATCGGGTTGGATCGCTTCGACAAACTTTTCGAATTCATACCCGGTCACGTCGTCATAGATCAAAGTGCCGTCCTTGACGTAGTGGGTCGTCCGTTGATAGTCGTCGTTATGGCCGAACTCATAACCAGTACCGACGATTTCCATACCGAGGTCTTCATACGCGCCGATAACATGGCGAGGGCGCAAACCACCGACAAACAACATCACTTTTTTGCCTTCCAAACGTGGACGGTATTTAGCGACCACGGCATCCATCAACGCTTGATATTTAGCAATTACCCGTTCAGCACCTTCCTTGATGTTGTCGTCGAAATAGCTGGCAATCTTACGTAAGGATTCTGCAATTTTGGTCGGGCCGAAGAAATTGTATTCAACCCAAGGCACCCCGTACTTTTCTTCCATGTGGCGGGAGATGTAGTTCATTGAACGGTAGCAATGCAACACATTCAATTTGGCTTTAGGTGAATTTTCCAATTCCGCAATAGAGCCGTCACCAGACCACTGTGCAATGACGCGCAAGCCCATTTCTTCCAGCAGGATGCGGGAAGACCAGGCATCGCCGCCGATGTTATAGTCGCCGATGATAGCCACGTCATAAGGTGTGGTGACGAATTCAGGGTGCTTATCCTCTGACTTGTCGAACACCCAATCCCTGATCGAGTCATTGGCAATATGGTGTCCTAGGGATTGCGAAACACCCCGGAAGCCTTCGCAACGTACAGGTACGATGGTCTTGCCGTTATATTCCTTGGTTTTCTTTTTGGAGACGGCTTCGATGTCGTCGCCAATCAAACCGATTGGGCATTCCGATTGCACGGTGATACCGTGATTCAACGGGAACAATACCTCGATCTCGTCGATAATCTTTTCCAGCTTCTTGTCGCCGCCGAAAACGATGTCCTTTTCTTGGAAATCAGACGTGAACTGCATGGTGACGAAGGTATCGACCCCGGTAGTCCCGATATAATAATTGCGCCGCGCCGCCCAGGAATACTGGCCGCAACCGACCGGGCCGTGGCTGATATGGATCATGTCCTTGATCGGGCCCCAAACCACGCCTTTCGAACCTGCATAAGCACAGCCCCGGATGGTCATCACACCCGGTACGGACTTGACGTTGGACTTAACTCCGCAGTCCGGTTTGGTTTCTTCATAGCTACCCAAATGTTTGGCGCGGCGTTTGGCGGTCTTCTCAGGGTAGACTTCCAAAACCTCGTTGATGAGGGCCTTATTTCGTTCTTTAGTTTCCGCAACGGTTAAACTCATGATGATTCTCCTTGCAATGATAAACAAGCTTGTGGTTAGGGGTGGAAACCTGCCTAGTGGGTTAGTGTAAGGGCACGAACACCCACCCAACCGATTCCCACCTTCGACACTCGCTTTTAGGCGGCCGAAGCGGCTGCCAACTCTGTTGCCGACTTACCGACCTGTGTTTCGTCAACCTGCTTCATAATGCCGTGTTCCATCAACATATCTTCCAACTCATCCATAGTAATCGGGGTAGGGATGATGCCGTTGCCCGAGTTGTTGTGGATTTTGTTAGCCAAGTCCCTATACTCTTGAGCCTGCTTGGAATCAGGCGCATATTCCATGACCGTCATACGGCGCAATTCGGCATGTTGGACGATATTGTCGCGTGGGACAAAATGGATCAACTTGGTGCCCAGCTTAGCGGACATGGCTTCAGCCAATTCCAATTCCTTGTCGGTTTGGCGTTCGTTACAAACCAATCCACCCAAACGCACACCGCCTGAATTGGCGTATTTCAAAATACCTTTGGAAATGTTGTTGGCGGCGTACATCGCCATCATTTCGCCGGACATTACGATGTAAATTTCTTGCGCTTTGTTTTCGCGGATAGGCATCGCGAAACCGCCGCAAACCACGTCGCCCAATACGTCATAAGACACATAATCGATGTCTTCGTAAGCGCCTTCTTCTTCCAAGAAGTTGATCGAGGTGATAACACCGCGACCCGCACAACCGACTCCAGGCTCAGGGCCGCCGGACTCGACGCATTTGATGTTCTTATAACCAACCTTCATCACGTCTTCCAGCTCCAGATCTTCTACGCTACCGGCAGCCGCAGCCAAACTCAGGATGGTGTCTTGCGCTTTTGCATGTAAGATAAGGCGTGTTGAATCGGCCTTAGGGTCGCAACCCACGATCAGGATTCTTTGACCCAGGTCGGAGAGCGCGGCCAATGTGTTTTGCGAAGTGGTGGATTTGCCAATCCCGCCTTTTCCGTAAAAAGCAATTTGTCTTAACTTTGACATATGTAATCTCCAAATATTATAAGTAATCGAAATAATTTCAGTGCCTAGCAGACTCTGCCTGCACCAACCCTTCCAACATGAAAACGGCAATCCTTTCTCTTTTTTCTTTTTGGTGACCGTTGCGGTGAGTCGTTGAGTACTGCTCGTTTTTGTAATTGCAATGATTGTGCCATGCAAACAAATAAATCCTATCTATCTGATTAATAAATATTTTATTTCGTCAAAAACGATTAGTTTGTTACCTTTAGGATTGTTACAAACCTTACAATGTATGGGAAACTGTAAGGAATCATACAAAAATAGCAGTAGGCAGAAGTCCTAATCAAATCACTCCTATGAAATCTAATTACCTGATTAAAAATACTTTTTCATAACCATCAAATTTGTGGAACAGAACTTGCTGCATTGATAGGGAGTGGCACAGTGAGTGTCTTTTAGCCACCACTTTATTAATATCTTCCCATCGTCTTTTTTCTGGGAAGATTTTTTTTATTCAGTAAGGAGAATCACATGCAAATCGGCGTGGATAGCGATAGGGCGGTTGATAACCGCCGTGTCTTTGTGGTAGATAACGATGAAATTACCTGTGCGGCCTTACAGTTCATGCTCCACGATGAAATAGAAACACACGAAATAACCAGCCTCACGGCAGCCTACGCCAAGGCCGTGGATTGGAAGCCCGATTTAATGCTCCTTGGAATAGGGATAGTCAAGGAATATGGTATTGGTGTATTGGCGGAAATCCATGCCAAGATTGTCGGCCTCAAAATTATTTTGGTTGCGGATTCAGCTAGCGACCCTTTAGCCCAGGCCTGCCTCAAAAACGGCGTCAATTCCATCCTGGCGAAGCCGTTGACTATCGAAAAAGCGCGTCAGAGGGTGGATGCCCAGCTTGGCCGTGCCGTTAAACTGAGCATCCCCGTGGTGCAGGTGTGACAAACCAGACATTACCCATCACTGCGGCGGTTAACAATCCCCACTATCACTTACTCGGCGGTGAAACGGCAGTAAAGAGTCTAGTGGAAAGATTCTATCAATTGATGGACGAATTGCCGGAAGCACGTACCATCCGCGCACTGCATCCGACTGATTTAACCCAGGCCAAGGAGCGGCTATTCCTGTTCCTTTCGGGTTGGTTGGGGGGGCCGCCGCTGTATGCCGAGCGCTTTGGACAACCGCGATTGCGGCGGGCGCACTTAGCATTCCCTATTGACGAAGCCGCCCGTGATGCTTGGATGCGTTGCATGACCCAGGCGCTGAGCGAACAAGCGCCCGACCCCGAACTGTTGGCACAGCTTATTGACTCTTTTTACAAAACTGCCGATTTTCTTCGTAATCAAAATTAAGGATATCCATGAATACCATAGCCGAAACCCCATTCGCTTCGCTTGACAACGAAAACCGCCTGCTAAGCCCAGTTTATAAAGATTTCACCACGAAACCGGGACGATTTGGCTTTCGCGGTGAAATTGCCCTGAAATTTGCCCAACAATTCAGCGATGAAGCGCGTCCTCCCGAGATAAAATTCGATCAAGTGATGATGGTTGCCAACGCAGGGGAAATGACGATACCTTTCCTTGCCGGTGTGGCCTTGTCGCTGGAACATCTGAAACTGTTGTGTGAAGTATTGGGTGATAAACTGTCGCCGAACGGTAAATACTTCTTTTTTGCGGGCAATCTGGACATCAGCAACCGTTACCAGATCCCTTACGGCGGCGTGACATTTTGGGTTTTACCATTAGATGAGGCGACGGTCTATAACGAATTGTTGGATCTGTTTTATATCGAGCGCGGCGACCTTAAAAAACTGAATACCGCCGGAAAGCTGGATGCTATCGCCGATGCCTCGGCAAGCTTTTCCGGCAAATTTCAGGAAATCAGCTTTGAGGAAGGATTGAAAATTATGGGGCCGATCAAGATCCCGGAAAATCGACCCGTATAGCTAGGCCACCGCATGGGGCAGGATCGAGACCCTTACGGTCGCGGTCATAGCACTAATCATGTCGGGGTGCCAAGCGGCCTGATCGGTAGCGTTGCGTTTAATGATTATCCATTGCCGCTACAAATCAGTGCCATACGCGAAACCAACCGGTCGTTTTTTCGGCAACTCGCCGAGGCCGAAAGTGTAAGCCAATCCGAAACGATTTTCGCAGATTATATGAATGTGGCCTTTGGTCTTGATGAAACGATACCCGCCGCCCTGCCTCGGCGTTTTCGGTCCAGCTATCTTCGGCTGCTGAAAGGTTGGGGGTATGATGCCAACAGCCGGGAAGGCGCCGTACTCAAAGGCTGGGTGGAAAGCCGTTTCGGGCTCTTGCCCACATTCCATCACACGCCACTGGATCGCTATACTTCGCCGGAATGGAATCGCTATATTGAAGAAAAAATGGCTAGCCGTTTTCATAATAACAGTATTAATCTTCAACTAGACCTACTGTACGAGTTTTGCCAATGGCAACTGACCAGATGGCATTTCCGCCATCAACGCCATATCACCCTCTATCGTGGCATTAATGACTTTCGTGAACACTGGCTATTGCACGAAGAATCGGGCCGCCATGCTATCGTGCGCCTCAATAACTTGGTGTCTTTCAGCACCAACCGCAACATTGCCGACGAATTCGGTGACTATATACTCGAAGCCCAAGTGCCCGTTGTCAAAATTGTTTTCTTTAATGAGCTTTTACAACAACACCCCCTTAAAGCCGAAGCAGAATACTTAGTGCTCGGCGGCGAATACCGGGTTAAGGTGAGCTATTTATAATGGATTGGGACGATATCCACAGACGCGCGCTAGGCGCATACCTTGGACTGGCGATTGGCGATGCCTTAGGCGCCACTGTAGAATTCATGACACCGCGCGAAATACAGGACAGATACGGCATGCACCGAAAAATCATCGGTGGCGGCTGGCTGAAACTAAAACCCGGACAGGTCACCGACGATACCGGCATGTCGTTAGCGCTAGGCGACGCTATACTATCAACAAACGGCTTTAACACGAAAGCGGCGGCCGATGCTTTTGCCGACTGGCTCAAATCCAAACCTGTGGACTGTGGCGCCACCTGCCGTCGCGGCATCCGGCGTTACATGCTCGACGGTAGCCTGGAAGCACCTCCGAACGAAGGCGATGCCGGCAATGGCGCGTGCATGCGTAACCTACCAGTCGTCCTTGCCACCTTGGGCGACGTAAAAGAATTCGTGACTGGGACACTGGCGCAATGCCGTATTACCCACCATCATCCACTCTCGGATGCGGCAAGCCTGGCCCTTGGCCGGATGACACAGCAACTCCTCCTGGGTGGCGGACTCAAAGCTTGCCGAGCCATAGCCAACACCCTTATTTCCGACCATCCGGCATTTCGTTTTGACCCCTACCCTAAGCGCGCTTCCGCTTATATCGTGGACACTGTCCAGACCGTGTTGTATTTTTTCTTCCGTACCGACAGTTTTGAATCCTGCGTAACCCAGGTGGTCAACCAGGGCGATGATGCCGATACGACAGGCGCACTCGCCGGAATGCTGGCAGGCGCCGCCTACGGCGTTCAGGACATCCCGGCACATTGGCTTAAAAAGCTAGACCCAAAGGTAACGCTAGCGATTGAATCCCAAACAGAAAAATTACTGAAACTTGCGCGTAAGCAGGTAGAATCAAAGGTGGGAAGCTAACATGGCGATAGTGATCTTTTATGAGAAGCCCGGTTGCGCCAACAACAGCCGGCAAAAACAGTTACTGGAAAAAGCCGGACATCAGGTCGTCCCCATGAACCTGTTAACAAACGGATTTACTGCTGACGAACTGCGACCTTTTTTTGGTGATAAACCTGTCACGGAGTGGTTCAATCGTGCTGCACCGCAGATTAAATCGGAAGAAATAACACCGGAAAACTTGACCGAAACCGAAGCGTTGAACCTTATGCTGACCGATCCGTTGTTGATTCGTCGCCCGCTGTTGCAAGTGGGCGAACAACGCGACTCTGGTTTCGACCAAGACCGGATCGATAGCTGGATCGGCCTTAGCCCCGAACAAGTCGAGGCATTGGCGGAACAAGACCTGGAACGCTGCCGCCGCAACGCCAAACCAACCCTGTCCGGAGCCATCGAAATGACTTCTGCAAGTAATTACGACCATGTATTGGCGTACCATAACCGCACCAAACATCGTTTGGAACGCTATGCGACAGGCCCGGAAACTTTGGATTGGACCAGCCAGCCGAATCCGTTCCGCGAATTTAGCGGCGCACCAAGGATAACGCTGCCTTTTGCGGATACTGAATTGGCCACGCCCTTTGCCAACCTTTATCAACCCTCGGCTGTCGCCCCACAACCACTCGACCTTCAAGGCATCGGCTGGCTGCTGGAATTGGCCTTGGGCATTTCGGCATGGAAAGAATACGGGCCGGATCGGTGGGCGCTGCGCTGCAACCCTTCGAGCGGCAACCTGCACCCGACGGAAGGCTATATCGTCTGCGAAGGCGTCCCTGACCTCAGCGACGGCGTTTACCACTATATTAGCCGGGATCACGTTTTAGAGCGACGGTTTAACGCCTACCGAAGCGACGATACGGCAATTACCCTGCGATTGTTTGTCGGCCTCAGTTCGATCCACTGGCGGGAAGCATGGAAATATGGCGAACGCGCTTTCAGGTACTGCCAACACGATGTCGGCCACGCCATCGGGACTCTACGTTACGCCGCCGCCGCGCTGGGCTGGTCGGTACGTATCGTGGAAAACCTAGGCAGCGATCGGTTGGCTGGCTTGCTGGGGCTAAACCGAAACCAGGATTTCACCGGGGCGGAAACGGAAGAACCTGAGCTATTGCTGGCAATTACCGCCAACACGGGCGAAGCGGATTCGGATAAATTACCCGATTGGGATTTAGCCCGAGGAGAATGGTATGGAAAAGCGAATACTCTCGATCCTCACCCCATGTACCACTGGCCTGTGATCGATGAAGTCGCGGCAGCGACACGCAAACCCGTAACAGACTCGCCAATATTTCAACCGACAACTGAATATCCGCCGTTACCGTCGATTAACCAAACACCTGCCGCCGCCCTAATCCGGCAACGCCGAAGTGCCCAGCACTTTGACGGGAAACCGAGCATAACCGCAGCCGTTTTTTATCATATCCTAGATTGCCTGCTACCCCGCCCGGCACCACCCTGGGATGTATGGCAATATCCGCCTAGGTTGCATCCGGTCTTATTCGTACATCGGGTGGACGGCCTTACCCCTGGCCTCTATATTTTACCGCGTAGCCACATTGCAGAATCTTCCCTCAGGGCGGCTTTAAGCAGCGAATTCGCCTGGGTCAAGGCGCAGGAATGTCCTGATCATCTGCCCTTATTCCAACTTGTTGCCGCTGACTGCGGCCAAGCATCGCAAACGATCAGTTGTCACCAAGCCATCGCCAAACAAGGCTGTTTTTCGCTTGGAATGCTCGCGGAGTTTGAACCGACCATACAACAGGCTTCTTGGCTCTATAGGGAATTATATTGGGAAGCGGGACTGCTTGGACAGGTGCTTTATCTGGAAGCGGAGGCGGCGGGTGTGCGTGGAACGGGCATTGGCTGTTATTTCGACGATTCCATGCACGAACTGCTCGGGCTTTCAGGGCAAAGTTTCCAATCGCTTTACCACTTCACCATCGGCTATTCATTGAATGATGCCCGAATACTCACCTTACCGCCCTACCCGAAGGAAATGAGATGACACCGACAATACCTTGGCAACGCGTAACCGTTTCGGAGGCGCAAGCGCTATGCAAGCGTACAGACCTTATGCTTTTTGATGTGCGTGATCCTATATCATTTACGCAAGGCCATCTGGAACGCGCGCAACATCTTGCAGAAGCAAACCTCGAACAGATACTCTTTAATACGCCCAAGAAAACGCCCATGCTGATTTATTGCTACCACGGCAATGCCAGCCAGACTTACGCCAAAATATTTGCCGATTTCGGCTTCAAGGAAATCTACGATCTTATCGATGGTTATGAAGCATGGCGCATCAGATCCTTACAAATACCGGACAGGGTGGTGAATGTATTACCTGAGCCACTCAACGCTTGGCTCACGGCACATGATTTTCACGCCAATGCCGCCGAAGCAACGATAGCCAACCAAACCACGCCGTTGATGTGCGCCTGCCGACTGGGAGAGTTACCTATGGTTAAAGAGCTTGTCCAATTGGGTGTCGACGTCAATGCCTTAAACAGTGACGGCAACAATGCGCTCTGGTTTGCGTGCTTTAACGACAATCTTGACACCATCGATTATCTCGTCCAAAACGGCATTGACATTGACCATCAAAATGACAACGGCGCGACTTGCCTCATGTATGCGGCTTCCGCAAGCAAACATCAGGTCGTTGAACGCTTGCTTGCTGCTGGTGCAGACACCAGCCTGAAAAGCCTGGATGATTTTACCGCCCTGGATATGGCAGCCAGCCTTGAATGCCTTAATCTCCTACGACGGATAACGAAGGCATATAATAAGGCTAAAGGTGATGCCAACCTAATGCCGTTAAGTTAAGAAAAAATCTCCCTCTCCTGCTGGATCCCTACCTGGATGTAGGTTAGTGGGGCAACGCAGGAGCAGTTGCCGAGAGGGTTGGGGTGGGAAGAATTAGATACAGGAAAATCGACCTTACCCTAACCTTCTTCCCTCAAGAGGAAGCCGTAGGGGTAGTAATAAATATAGGGCGGATAGCCGCACATCTTGATTGGGTTTCAATTTATCACGGTTGTTTGGCAGCGGTGTAATCCGCCGCCTGTACTTTACCATGCGGCGGATTACGGCGCACGGAAACTCCCTGCTTATCTGAACGTTAACCTGTTTATGCTCCTAATACGCCCAGCACTGAACCCCCAATCGAACCGATAACCTACCCTCTCAAGAGGCCGATCCCATTTGTTCCTGCAAATAATTTTGCAAGCCCACCTTGCCTATCAGTTCGAGCTGGGTTTCCAGCCAATCGATGTGTTCTTCTTCACTTTCCAAAATATCCTCGAAAAGCTCGCGCGATATATAGTCTTTACACGACTCGCAATAGGCGATGGCTTCCTTAAGCAAGGGATGCCCCAACATTTCCAATTTCAGGTCGCATTCCAATATTTCCTGGGGATTTTCGCCGATCAACAGCTTGCTGAGCTCTTGCAGGTTGGGCAAGCCTTCCAGATATAAGATGCGGTTGATCAATTGATCCGCGTGTTTCATTTCATCAATCGACTCATGATATTCCTTCTCATTCAATTTCTGAAAACCCCAGTTTTTAAACATGCGGGCATGTAGAAAATACTGGTTAATCGCTGTCAATTCATTACACAGCACCTTGTTGAGGTACTCAATAACTTTTACGTCGCCTTTCATTATTATTCTCCTAGACCCTATATCAACCCGCAGTTAGACAGGCTATCTCAGATTTTCCTTCATTCATAATCTGATAAGCATGGCGCGCACATTTGCCACAACAAGCAGCCACACCCAAGCGTTGCTTAAGATCGCGCATCGAGCACGCGCCATTTTTTACTTCAGAGCGTATCTGGTTCTCTGTAATCGGCCTACATACACAGACATACATCGCTATTTTCCTTGATACCGATTGTTATAAGATGACTATGCCTTCAATGCCTTTTCATCAGGTGTCAATGCCTTGATCCTAAGGGCGTGGATTTCCGTCGGCATAAAACTGGCCAGTGCATCATAAACCAAGCGGTGACGCTGGACCATAGAGCAGCCAACAAACTGTTTAGAGACGATAGAGACCACATAATGGCCTGCACCGTTCTGTGCGCCCGGATCACCGGCATGTGCCTGACTGTCGTCGATAATATCTAAAAAATCCGGCTGCAAGGCAGTGTTAATCGTTGCTTGAATTCGTTCGACTCTGCTATTGCTCATATTTGCTTGCCTTATTGTGGTCGTCACACAGCCGCTGCAACGGAAGGTTCCAACGAAGTTTCGGTCAATTGCTCAGCGAATTCCGCCAACGGTATCCGAATCGCTTCGATATTCTGCTCGGTTAAAAAACGCAGTTCGTTACGGGTCGGCTCATTCTCCAACACTGCCCAATGCTTGGCTGATGACCGCTTCATGATCTGGCGTGCGAAGCTGCGTTCCAACTGGTTGCGAAAGCGGCAACCCAAGAAAAGGAAACTCCGATCCGTCCGCAATTGCTGGACGACTTGCGGAATCGGGGTTTGAATGTCGATTTCGGTCAGCACTTCCACATAATCGGAATCGGACACAATAAAGTTTTTATCCGGCGCTATCGAACCCAGCGGCTTGTACAGGACTGTCGCCCACTGTGTGGCTGCCGATGCTTCCGCTGGCGTGCCGTCGGCATTGTAATAATGCACCCACTCGTTGAAGTGTTCCGCCCGGCTCACCCCCTGGATCTGGCCGAAGTTTTTTCGGCCTTGCAAGGCGGCAGCCATGGTCGCGTCATACCACACGTCAACTATCAATGGCAAAGGCTTGGGCATGGAAACCAAGTAATCGTGCAAATAGGTCGGCGCAGGCTTGCCCTGAAATGCGTCGCCCATTAATCCCACCAGCGTCTTACGATGCTTAAAGTTTTCGATATACTGGCTAGCGGCAGTCAGGTTTTTCTTGATCTTATGGGGTACGGTAACCTTCGCCGTAATTAAGTCCACAAGCAGTTCCGGCGAACCTGGCACCGCTACGTCCGCTTCCAGGTTCAGCACTTCCGGTCCAAGATAAGGGATAATCCTACCCGACTCCAGGCCCGCCCGAATCTGCGTTAATGTTGCGCTGCTCATGTCGCATTCTCCCCAATACATGCCGTCTTCAAGGCATCGACTTCCAGGCGCGGCAGACGGAATAACCCGCGCCCACCGGAGAGTGCCTGATAGCAGTTATGGGTATGTCGGCTCAAATAATTAAACCAATTTTGTGCAGTAACGCCAGACGGGCGTTCGCCAATCTCGATCACAGAGCCATCGGGCTGGAAGCGCAAGTGGATAAGGCAATCGATGGCTTCCTTGGCCACTACTTCCACGTTAACAGCCGCTGTGGCCTCAGCCTGGGGTTCAGAATTTGTTTCATTGGTATCCATAAAAATCTCCTAATTTAAGAACCTAATATTAAGTCTATCTGGCTTAAGTCAGTGTGGCATAAGCTCAACCGTTACATCATGCGCGCCCAGCATGGCTTGACATGCCAGCCTGCTCAACATATTCGCACCGTTGAGTTGGGTAAGCCGTTCACGCTCTTTAGTCCGTATTTTGGATAAGCTGCGCCAACCGAAGCGGACTACGACATGGCAGGAGCCGCAACGGCTGCGCCCCCCGCATTCATCGATAACCGACTCCCCTGCATCAGTAATAGCCACCAGTAGACGAGTCCCGCCAATGACTTGAACCGTCCTGCCGGAAGGCAGGATCGTGAGGTTAAGCGCACTGTTTATGCGCCTGTCCGCCCTTAGGTAGCCCGACACAGGCGATTCTTTTTTTATAATCCAGACGCAAAGCTCAACAATTCCACAGTCACGTCTTCGGTACCCAGCAATGCTTGGCAAGCCAATCTTGATTTCGAGCCGATGCCGATCATGCTGTCGAGCCTTTCATGTTCGGGGCGCTGTGCCCTGGATAAGCTTTTGCGGCCTTCCTGCACAAACAGGTGGCAAGAACCGCATTCGGCCTTGCCGTCGCATTTATGTTCGATAGGCTCCCCGGCGGCGAGCAATGCCGCCAACAAGCTTGTGCCGACCTCGGCTTCAAAGGTTTTGCCGGAAGGCTGAACGGTAATAGATGGCATAGTTTTTCTCCTGTTGTATAAAGTTATAAATAAATGGCGGCACCTGCACCAATATTGATCGAGGCATCCTTCGCTGTTTGAACGATAAATCCCACCTGATCCTCAGTTAGATGCCCGTGGAACGGCAAAGCAATAGCGCGGTCGGCCAGTTTTTCGGTGACAAAGAATTCACCCCGGCGATAGCCGATATCGCTGTAATAACGTTGCTGATGCAAGGGCTGGCAATAAGCAAAAACTTCAATCTGTTCGGTTTCCAGGTCGAGGATAATGGCATCCCGACTGGAGCGGGAAAAACGGGTACCGAGATGGACGATATAAAACGACCAATGAACCTCATCGACATCGGGCGCGACATAAGGCGGCTTGATGCCTTCAAAGGATTGCATGTATTCGTTGTAATAACCTTCGATCACTTTACGTCGTTCCAGGATTTCATCGATCCGTTTGACCTGGACCAGCCCCAAGGCGGCGCTGAAATCCGATAACACGGCCTGATAAGGTACGGTACTCCCCACCACCACCGATTGCCGCTCTTCGATTTTGCGCCCACGATTGCCGCGCAGGCGTGCAGCCAGTGCGGCATCATCGGTCACGATCATGCCGCCTTCACCACAGGTTATCGGCCCAGGCTGGGACAGGTCGAAGATAGAGCAGTCGCCGAAATTACCGACCAACTTGCCTTGATAAACCGAACCCAGCGCTTCGCTGGAATCTTCGATCAACAGCAGCTTATGTTTGGTTGCCAGCTCACGGAATGCCTGCCAGGGTGCAGGATGACCACAGGTATTGCCGACCACAATCGCACGGGTTTTACTCGTGATTTTTGCAGCCACTTTCTCCGAAGCCAGTGTCCCTGACCAATAATCGATGTCCGCAAAGACCGGTATCGCGCCTGCCAGCGTTATTCCGTGCGCCGTTTCGCGAAAGCTGAAGGAAGAGGCGATGACTTCATCGCCAGCGCCAATCCCGTTGACTTTTAGCGTTAGCATCAAACCCAATGTTGCACTGCTCACGGCCACGGCATGTTTACGTCCCAGGTAGCGAGCAAAAGCCGCTTCAAATGCCTCCACCACCGGCCCTGCACTCAACCGGGGGGACTTAAGCACCGCCTCGACAGCTTCGAGTTCTTGCATGCTGATATCGGGATCGGAAAAAAGTATCGTCGGATTCTGGTTCATAAGGTCTCCTTTTACTTCACCGCTATAATCAGGCCGGTTGCTTTTAGCGGAGCGTTGGTAATCCGCACGCAGTGATCCGAGGTATCGATTAGATAGACATTCAAATCAGGCGATTCGAACCAAGCCTGTTCGGCATCCATATCGCTCGCATCGCAGCGGGTGATTGATAAGCCCGGAATGCTTTTACGCAAGGTGGCAATCCGTTCCGATGTTGTTGCCGAAGCCGTCAACATCGCCTGGATTTGCTCGACTGTTTCAGGGTTGATTGCCATAGTTAGTCACTGGCCAACTTACGCGCATCCACCGTTAACGGCAGGGTTGTTCCCGGAGGCAGGATGGGCAGCTCCAATTGCCAGCCGTTGGCGAGATGCACTATCCCGCCCCAAAGCTCAGGTTTTTCCTGAAATACAATGGGTTCTTCCAAGTCTTTTTTAGGCACATAAGCAGACAGTACACCAGCGTCATTTCTGCGGATCATAACTTTCATTGCATCTCCAAGATTGCATTAATTAAACAAATTACAGTCATGCCGCCTCTGCCAGGAGATTGTCAATCAGCTCCGGGAGAACTTCGATAACCCTATCAATTTCTTCCATTTTGGTATACCGGCTAAGCGAAAACCGGATGGTGGCCGCAGCCTGTTCGGGGCTAAGCCCCATTGCCAGCAATACGTGCGACGGTTCGGTGCCGGTGGAAGTGCAGGCAGCGCCCGCAGAAACGCAGATTTCTGCCTTATCCAGTTTGGTAATCAACAAATCGGCATCGATCCCGCCAAAACAAATGCTGGAAGTGCCCGCCAGGCGTTCGCTTGCTGCACCGTTGACGGAACTCCAGGGAAATAACGCCAGAATTTTTTGTTCCAGACTATCCCGTAATGCCGCCACCCGCGCCTCGGATTGCAATTTTAATTCGGTCATGGCGAGTTCTGCCGCCACGCCTAATGCGATAATCCCTGGCACGTTTTCGGTGCCGCCACGTCGTCCGCGTTCCTGATGCCCAAACAATACCGGTGGCAGTTTGCGCCCTTTACGCACAAATAATGCCCCTATCCCTTTGGTGGCGTGCAGCTTATGGCCGGAAAGTGAGAGGAAATCGACGGGGACTTGGCTCAAGTCAATCGCTACTTTGCCGACCGCCTGCACGGCATCGGTATGGAACAGTACGCCCTTTTCGGCGGCTATTTGCGCCGCTTTGGCAATCGGGAATAACGCACCGGTTTCATTATTGGCCCACATCAGCGATATTAAAGCTGTGTCACTTGTGATAGCGTTGCTCAGGTCGTCAAAATTAAGCTGTCCGCAAGTATTGACCGGAAGATAAGTTATCCGTTTGCCTTGGCCTTCCAAGTGCTGCAACAGCGCAAGTTGGGATGGATGTTCGACCACGCTGGTTATGATGTGCGATTTGTCAGGGCATAAGGCCAATGCCCCCAATATCGCGTGATGGATAGCTTCGGTACCGCTGCTGGTGAATACGATTTCCGGCGAGGTCGCGCCTACCAATGCCGCTACTTGGGCACGTGCGGCCAGGACTTTCAGTTTCGCCGCCTCACCCAACCTATGTTTGCTGGACGGGTTGCCGAAATTATCCTGCAGGGAAGCCGCGACTGCAGCCATACACTCAGGCGCGATTGCGGTGGTGGAATTGTTGTCGAGATAGACTATGGTGTTGGTTGCGATCATTGCCAAAACCTCCGTTCTGGATCATCGCGCAATACCGCCAAAATCGGTCGCAAGGCGGGGTAATCGGCATAAGCAGACCATGCCCCGGTCTTATGATCCTTATGATATAAGCGCCAGCCTTGTTCTTCAGCCATAAACTCCAGTCGGGCGATATCGATGATGCCGCCATCGGGGTCAATATTCCTAGAACAGCAAGGGCTGGTGATAAGGTATCCGTTAACCGTGGCCTGTACCATCGGCGATACATAACGGTAGCGTTTGCGGTTAACCAGGGCGCGTTCAATGCGCTTAAGATCCATTTCATTAGGCTGCGGAGAATGTGCCATAACCGTTGCTTTTGCTAAGATTCTGCAATTCATGGTAGCCGATTCTCCTGACAATAAGGCGGTCATGACCATCATCCCAAGCGTAGCTCTTCTTCCAAGCAACCGATGACATGACCGCTGGCGAACTCGACCAGATAAATTGGCACATTGGCATCTTCATGATGGCCGACATTGACGATTTCACCGGGGCTACCGGCGGCAACCAACACCGCTTCAAGCTCATGATCCGGATAAGAGCCGTCATTGCACAGGTCGATCTCTGCAAAAATTTTTTGACCCCATTGGAATTTGGGTTGGCGCAAGTCAATCATGCAATTTCCGCCCCTTCTTCCAATTTTTCTTTCGGCGGCGGCGGGTTATCCAACGATTCCAATTCCCGGCCTTTCATTCCAACGGCATAACCCCGTTCAGGAAAATCCACCGCATAAATGTAATACTGTTGCAAAAAGGTGTTGATGCTCTTGACATAGCCGATCTCGCCTTTTTTAACTAAGGTTTCGCCAATTTCCGCACCGTTAAACGTGCCATCATTACGCACGACTTTCTTTGATTTGACCTTTTCGCCAAAATTATACTTCGGCGGACTGTTCAATTCGTTAACTTCACTATCTCGGCTGATGTCACCCATAAAATTCTCCTTTAGTTAGGCACTATAACGCCACTTTGTCCTTTGACAGGAAAAGTAAAGTAAGAGGAAAGACGTTGTTCGACCAATTCGCGTACGGCCAGCTCAGGATCGCTTCTAAAGCCTTCCAAGCTACCCCGATCCAGCCTACCTGCGATTTCATAACGTACCCGCCAATCCGGATCCTTAACCAGCGCTTTGAGGTGATCGACATGTAACCGCAAAACCGCTTCCAGACGAACACTTGCCTCAGTATCTTTGGCCAAAGTCAGCAGCCCTTGTAGGCCGATACGCCGAGCGACGACTTTACGTACCTCAGGGTCGCGGTCATTGACCATAACTGCCAGTTTTTCTAGCGGCAACCTGCGCGCCACAACCTGCCTCACGTAATAATCGGGATCGTTCACCATGCCCATCAGTTCATGGGTTTCCAGACGCTGCGCCACCCGAATCCGTACTTCCCTATCCGGGTCTGATTTCAGGGCCTTGATCTGCCGTGAGTTGGCGGGCAAGCGTAGGACGACACTTTGGCGTACGGTTTCATCAGGATCGTGCAGCAGCCTTTGCAGATGAAAGATGTCCAGGTATTTTGCCGCCACGGCGCGCACTTCAAAATAAGGATGCGTAATGTAATCCGTGGCAAGCTTTGGATTCCAGCGAAAAAATCGGTCGATACGTCGTGCATAACGGTCTTGTACGCAGGCATGACCAAGACGGCAACGGCCTTCAGCTTGGTTTGCAAACTGTTCGCACGCAGAACAGTCCAGCAATCTGCCCTCCCAGTCCCGCGCTTCGTCAATCTCCGTCTTCGTCGCCATTTTCACGCCGCTCCAATACCGTCAATAGCACTTTGCCGCCCGTCTTGTCGTTGGGATCGAGCTCCAACAACTTGGTTATTGCCGTACGGCCCTCATCCAAATTTCCAAGCCGCAACTGCAAATAACCGTAGCCTTTAAGGGTGAATAAGAAAAAGCGCGGCATAATCGCCCCAAAATTATCAAAGTCGGCATCGTCCGGCTTTGCTTTCCGCCAATCTGAATCCATACCGTTATCACGCGCTGCTTTAACCAGACACTCTTGGGCAATCTTCAACGCCTCGGCCAATTGGTTTTTGTAAAAATAAAACCGATAAAAACCAATAAATACTGCCGGATGATCCGGTGCGGCCTGCTTCGCCTTATTCAGGTGCATGACCGCTGTTTCGTCCTGATGGTAATTCTGTCCCGCCAGTTGCAAATGCTGTTCAGCTTCAGCGGGCAATCCTTCACCCAAATAAGCCGTGTCCAGGATGGGATCGGAAATCTCTAATGACAACCCGGCTGCGGACATAAGCTTATCTACCCCGCGCCTTGGTTAATTAGCTTTGGGTTGAAAACTAACCACCTTAACTTCACTGCCGCCAGCAGGCGCACTGGTACTGCAAGTCCCGCAACCTGTTGATTTCGGATCTTGAAAGACAAAACCGCTCGACATAGGCGTTTCGACAAAATCCATGGTGACGCCCTGCAACAACAAGCGGCTTTCAGCAGGCAGGAATAGCTTTATGCCTTGTATGGTAAAAGCGGCATCGCCGGGTAACGGCTCGGCCTCTACCGAAAATTCCGAAGCCAGCCCGGAACAACCACCGGGCTTTACTGACAGACGAAATCCTGCGCCTGCCCCCATGCCGCTGAAATTCACCATCCGTTTGATGAATTTTTCCGCGCCGCTTGTTATTGTAATATCCATAAATCGCTCCTAGGCAGCCTGGTAACGTGGGAAAGAAGTGTCGATAATGCAGGTCTTATCAATCGGACAGACAGCGACGCACTGCGCTTCGTCATGATGCCCGATGCATTCGGTGCATTTATTGGGATCGATGATAAATAATCCGTCTTTGGTTTCGGAAATTGCCTTGTTAGGGCATTCCGGTTCGCAGGCTGAACACCCGGTACAATTCGATTCAACAATTTTATAGGTCATTGGTTTAGCTCCTTAAACTTAATAATCCACCGTCGGTGACTACGCTTTAGACGCAGCCACCTTCGGTGCGATACGTTGTTAAGCGGCTGACGAAGCCATTAACGCACCTTGGCGAATCTGTGCATCGCCACGCACGACATGTTCGATTTCGCCGCTTTTCACCTTGTCGAGATACGCCTTAAAGTAGGCAATGGCGGATTGTTCGATAAACTCACCGGCATATTGGTCGACTGGATCGATACCTGCCGTTTTCAAGTCGTTCTTCGGACAGCCGCCGATCTTGGCAACAAAGACTGCGTGACAATCGTTGATAGCGCGAATGACGGTTGATAGCGACTCTTCTTCGCCATAACCGCCCTGGCAATACAAATCGACCCGGCGGTGACCGACGAATTTTGCACCGCCCGTGGTAAGCTCATAAACTTGGAATTCATTCGCGTGGCCGAAATGCTCGTTCACTTTACCGCCGCCTTTGGTAGCGACCGCGATCAACATACTGATGTCGCTATGCTCACCGGCCAAGGTTTCCATTTCGGATTTCTTTGCGGCAGATACAGCCAAACGCTCTATCTCTACCGCATCTTGATAAGCCTTGCGGGATTCAAGATCGTAACTGACTTCCATCTCCATGATCTTATCGGTAGTGAATTCGGCACTGCGGTCTTCACCCAACAAGCCTACCGCGTCCGCACGGCATTGGCGGCAATGGCGCATCATGTTCATCTCGCCTTCGCAACTGTCTTGCAAGGCTTTCAACTCTTGTGCGGTCGGCCCGCGTTGGCCTGTCAGGCCGAATACCGTGCCGTGTTCCGGCGCGGAGATAAGCGGCATGATATTGTGCAAGAACGCACCACGGGACTTGACGGCCTTATTGACTTCAACCAAATGCTTATCGTTTACACCAGGGATCATCACCGAATTGATTTTGGACAAGATGCCGCGCTCAGTCAACATTTCCAGTCCTAGCAACTGGCGATCAGTCAAGATTTTCGCGGCTTCCACGCCGGTATAGCGTTTTTTCTTGTAGTACACCCAAGGATAGATCTTGGCGCCGACTTCCGGGTCGATCATGTTGATGGTAATGGTGACATGGTCGATGTTATATTTTGACAATTCCTCGACATGGTCGGGCAAGGCCAAGCCGTTAGTGGACACGCACAATTTAATATCGGGCGCAGTCTTCGCAATCAACTCAAACGTCTTGAACGTTTTTTCAGGATTGGCCAGGGGATCGCCAGGGCCGGCGATACCGAGCACCGTCATTTGTGGGATGGTGGAAGCCACCGCCAACACTTTTTTCGCCGCCGTTTCCGGCGACAGCTTTTCACTCACCACGCCCGGACGGCTTTCATTCGCACAATCGTATTTACGGTTGCAATAATTGCATTGGATATTACAAGCTGGCGCAACCGCCACGTGCATACGTGCATAATGGTGATGCGCTTCTTCGCTGTAGCAGGGATGGTTTTTGACCTTATCCCAAATTTCTTGGGGCAGGTCGTTCTCCCCTGCGCCAGAACCGCAACTCGCTTTTCCTGAACCGCCCTCAGTACCGCAGCCTTTGTGTTCGGCGACTTGTTGCAAGACTGCATCCAGGTCAGGTGGCGGCGTAGATACCTCTATATTTAATTCGTTTAGCATGTTTTGCTCCTCAATTTAGAACCCGTTTATCGACAACACCAATTCTTTCAAATCAAACTATTCAAATCAAAATTTGCAATAGTCATGCCAAATATAAATATTGTTTATTATCAATTAATTATAAAATATCGATAGCTTTATCAATTGTCTGAACTTCTACAGTTTCTTGTAGTTTTGTAAACTTTTGTATGAAAAGTAACAAAATGCTACTTTCAGCTTAATGCTTGGTATTGTTTAGTACGTGTTCCTAGTTAGGACTTGACTTCGTTTGCGTCAAAAACAAAAAATCAACCCCAATGATTTAGGGCTCTTTAATTCCGGGGTAGCTAACTGGCGGGGTTCTATTACGTTGTGTTGTGTGTGAAAGGATGCGAGACAACGATTGGCTCAACTATCGAAATGTGGTGCTATCGACCCAAGAGCCATTTCTATACCCTCAAGGCTTGGATGGGTTCAACCCATTTTTTTAACGTTTTTACACGCCCTGGATCACGGGCCGACTATCAGGACTGAACTTTTATTTTCCTAAGTCAGACGTTCAAAAACAACCTATGGTCGTTATCATTTATAATTGTTTCTATTGTTTTTGCGTATTATCATCGAAAAAGCCACCCAAAATCATACGAAAAAAGCCGCTAAAAATTATTCAAACCAGCCACTCACGGCTTCATTTTGTCTTGCTTATCAACTGGCAATTGCGACCCACAGCGGACTCTCATAATTGTTGGAGTATTAAGACTTTGAGGGGATGGGTCTGGAAGAATGTCGATCTGGTGTCGATTTTCAGATCTTACGGGTTAAATAAATTTCTGCCTGCTTTGAAGTAAAATGTACGAGTCAAATTTTTATTAATGTTACAATTTCCCGATCTATTTGCGTTTTTGTTCGTTCATTAGACAAAGGTAGCACTCCATGAGTACAATCAGCGACAATTCTGAGATTTCAACACTTTCCCGCATCGTAAGGTCACAAGTTGAACATGAAGACAATCTAATCAGTCACAGGATCTCGTGGCTCCTCATGTCACACTCGTTTATTTTTTCGGCATACGCCACACTACTCGTGTGGCCGCCCGGATACCCGAAGTACGAAGTCCAAATTGCCAAGTTAGCAGATTTAATTCCACTCCTCGGCTGTGCTTCGGCTTTACTTGTTTGGATTACGGTGTTGGCTGCCATTATCAATACCAGCCTCTTGTACTGCTTTTACTGCGAAAAAGAAACACCTTCCGAACAGTCTTTAGAAGTTCCACCAATCTTGGGTAATAAATGGACACATTTATTTGGCTTGTCAGCTCCAGCGCTATTACCGCCAATTCTTTTCTATGTATGGTGGCAGTTCATCTAGACTGTACAATTGGCATTCTTATCAAGAAAATATTATGGCTCGGGACGGAACGATGTTTTACGTATCCACCTGAGTCATATTACTACTGTAGCTATATTGCTTGGAGGGCCGTCCCCAGTTCGGTTGAAAGGGATGACTTGGAATTGCATTTTTACCCCTTTTTTATTAGTTGACAGGGGCAATGTAAGCTGTAGTGTAAATGATATATCGACCAATATCCAATCATCCGCTTTGTCATCGTTTATATCCAGTTTTTTTACTTTATAAGCTATTACGTGATCACCATTTTTCGGAGCTGTCCAAGTTAGATGAATGATTTTATTAGACTTCGTAAATTTCCCTTCAAGTAATACTGGCTTTGTGGGACTAGCCTGGGATGTATCGAGAACGGCGGCTCTTAACAGTTCATGTTCGGTAGTTTTAATGTAAGCTATTGCGTGGTCAATATCTTGCTTCCAAGGTCTTTGGTGTGATGGAAACGTTTCAATCGGATCAGAACAACTTATAAAAAATACACCCATCTCATCTATGTGTTCCTTTAATTTATCCTTATTTTTTAAAATATCATTAAATTTAAGAACTCGATTGACGCGATCAGTGGAGAGTTTAAACCTCTCAAGAGCATAATTACCATAAGCTATCAGCTTAAAATAGACTTGCGTTTTATCACAACCATTGAATATCCAGTTCTGCGCTTCTTCTTCTATTGATGAAGTATCAACAACACAACGCATTGCTTGTGCGCTTATCAATGTATTAATTACCTGTCTCTCTATACTGTGTTGGTTAAGAACAACGCTGAGAAGATATGGCATATACTGGTTTTCCCAATCCATTACGGGAATGTCCTTCTTTAACAATGAATCATAGGAAAGT
>NZ_AYLO01000017.1 GCF_000496735.2 Methyloglobulus morosus KoM1 | reverse complement strand
GAAGTGCTACAGCAAAAGCAAAGACATGCTTAAATATTCCGTCATGCTTTTGATGCTCAAATGGAACGGCGAGCTAAAGCCTATACTTTATTAACAATGCCAATTAAACAGGACACTTCTAGAGGCAGATTTATAATGCCATGAGAGAGGTGAATATGAAATTGCTTGCTACTGAAACTGTTTTAAAGCAGGCGGAGATGATTGCCAATGAGTTGGCGGCGATATAGGTTTACTATTGTGTCAATAGTTTTTTGGATTAAAGATTACAAAACAACCTTTTCTGGATAAGCCCTTTTCCATTAAGAAACCTTTCTATCCATTATGCCTTTGACTTAGCCCTTTGCCTTTTCGATCCTAAATTTTAGGCATCGATACAAAGCAGACCCTGGCAATTGTCAAGTTTGACACAAGTTGAACATCTCCAATCGACCCACTGGAGACTATCGACCTTAACATCAAAATACCTCCTAACAAGACATTCAAAAACACAACGTTGCATACGCAAACGTAAAATGGTTAAGCACCATTTTGACTAATTTGTCTAATCAAAGCTTTGTATCGATTTGGATTGAGTCGATTTGGTTAGAAATGAGTTGTCATTTACAGTTTGTCCCTAAACGATTTTAGTGTGAGCCTTGGAGCCGTGTCATCCAAGGTTCTTTGCTCAACGGGTCTACATGGAAAGCCAACGATTCGGGTTTATGCAAAAGCCCTATTTCACTGGAAGCATTTGGGTTTAATTGCCTTTTTTCGACGAAATCCACCAGCCGCTTGGTGTTATAAATCAGCAATACCCGATTGCCTTCTTTATGGGGGTAAACCTGATAGGCCACATTATTTTCATTAAAAGCAGGATTTCTATCAATCAGCGCTGTAATTTGACTCCCTTGGTTTTTGGCCAATTTTTTTAAGTAGGAATCTTGGTGATTTGTGATTATGATTTTTAGGTGTACAGCCAATGTTTCTGATTTTTGATGGCTTTGCAACGAGCCTATTTCTTGGTCGGAAAGATTGAAGCTCTCGGCGACTAGGTAATGTTTATCCCTATCGTCATCATTGGCAAACAAGGAAATTTTATCTAGGGAAAGATGTTCTAGGGCCTGTAAAAACGACTTTGGGGCACGGATATGTTTATCAATGGTGACCACCCAGGGCAAGGCACGCCCGGTTTTCTCAAAGCGTTCTTTGACGCTGTCAAGAACGCCAATCCTGATCAATTCACCTTCACGACCAGGTGGCTTGACTAAAAAAGCATCAACAGCTGCGATTTGCGTCTGGAAACCGCTTGCTTTAAATTTTTCCACCAGGGTGGAGTAACGGGGATGATAGGGAATGCCGGTACCGTCATAAAGTATGTTGATACGGTTTTTTCTCGCATACTCGGCCACGGAATCTCTCAAGCTGTTGGCAAACGGTTCGATGTAAACGTAATCGTCGCTGTGATGCCCGGCAGCGACCAGTACCCGGTAATGGTCGCTCTTTTTACGGAACTCATCCAGCGAAGCTATAACAAAATTATCGCCGCATTGCGCCCGTGCAATTTCCTCGACAATCGTTTTGCCAGATCCGGCACCGCCCATGGACATAAATAACATTGGGTTCGCATCGGCCGTTTTTCCCTCAAACAACTCCCTTTGTTCGGCTTCGAGTTTTTTGACCAGTTTATTGAGCCGTTCGTAGGCAATTTCCACAGTTCTTGCCAAACGCGCATCATCACCAGCTGCTGTCAGCAATTTAAGCTTGAGTTCTTCATTATCGACCAAATGCAGGATTGAACTCTTTTCACCTTCACATTGCTTGATCAATTCCATCAGCTCGGCGTGGCTTGGGGCGCGTAAGCCTGTCAACAAATTAACATCCAAACAAAACAGGGGTGCAAACCCGTCTTTCCCGATACAAATACCATCAATTTCATGTTCACCCGATGGATGCAAACTTTCCGTTCCGGGCAGATAACCGATTATATTTTCACTATCGTAAAGCAGGTAATCAGCTAACAACTTACCTGCAACAATCAATTCTTTCTTGATGCAGTCAAGCGGCACCAAGCCACCATTAATCGAAACCAGGCATTCGATACCCTCCTTGGTTTTATGGGATAAAAATGGAATACCGGAGACAAATTTTTTGTTTTCTGGCCATTTACCATAGCCATTGGGGGGGTTATGTAAGCTTTTACAACGGGTTGGGTCCATCGCATGCTGAAAAGCTAGGATAATTTCATCATGGTTACTGCCCGGATTATGCAGGACGCAAGCGTCTTGCGAATCAATACGCCTATAATCGATACCTTGTTCATATACACTTTTGATGGCCGGAAGTTTGCCGAGCACAGTCATAAAAAAATCGAGTGTCAGTCTATTGCCGTACGCAAAAGGCCGTACGCTACGCATTTGTGAATAAAATAGGGCCAACCTCTCAGCCATATTTTCAGTTCTGATGGCAAAACCGTTATTGTCGAAAATGGCGGTCTCCTGATTGCCGTCACCGTCCAGCACCAGACGTTCCACAGTCTCGCGGAATTCTTTTCTTTTACTGGCATGGAAGATGATACCTGGTAGATGCGTAACAGTTGCTTGTTCTTTCCAGTCACAAAATAATTCCCGGTGGATGCGCGTGAACAATTCTGTCAAATACGAAACCCGTTTGGCCTGGTCGTGGGAGACAGTAGTTTCAACTTCCTGTTGCATAACGGAGAAAAACCCGATTCCCCGCGAAATAGCCAAGGCCGTACGCAATTTTTTTAATTGTTTATAGGACGGCAACTTCTCCAGAAAATACTTTCCAGGCGAACTGCCCTGACTTGAAATATCTCGGATAATTAGATTCTCCATTCAACTGGCTTCGAAATAATGGATACCTATTATTGCCCAAACGGGAAATTTTTACTTAATGAAGCATATTCAAATTGCCACGCAATCAGGGTACGGGCGGAAAATCCGACCGTACCCTCAGGGAGTAGTTGACCTTATTTATTGCCTTCTTGGATATGGTTTACTGCGGCAACGGCATGCTCGGTAGCGATATCCGTATGACGCAATTGGCCATGGGTGGCGGCTTCTTCAAGTTCGCTGGAAGCGGCCTCCATATGCTCTTTGGCTTGCCCCTTGAGCACCAGTGCGGCTGCTAAGGTATGCTCCAACGCGGCGTTTGCATGTTTAACCAGCCCCGTCGTATTATTGGCTTTGCCCTGTTCTACCGCCGCATTGGCATGTTCCAACGCGGCGGTGCCGTGTTGTTCTGCGGCGAAAATAGCTGAACTCAACATCAACAAAACGCCTGTAGAAATTATCATTATTTTTTTCATAATTTTCTCCTCATCAATAATGTAAGGTATCGAATAAGTACTCATGAAAAATCACGCTCCACCCTGGTATTAGGGTTAAATCACCGCCGTCAAAGCCGGGGGTTGCCTTATTTAATTAAAGGATGGAATGACGCATGAATTGACCCAAATACGGCTAATACCAGTAATTGCCTTTTTGGCACACTGATAAATCAATGCAGGATTTTGACTGGCTGGTTGGTGGATAATTCCCGAAACTTTTATAGAAAATTGTGTCCAGTTGTCGGAAGTAAAAAATGATTATGAAGAAAATTGTTAGTTGGCCAAATCTCAATGCATTGGTTGATATGAACCACAGGCGGTTATTGAGAAGAAAATATTTCAGAGATGAACTTACAGGCTGTCGTTTCGTTTCAAGTATAGTCTTCGGTAGATTAGTAAATTAAGTAAAACAAGGATTATCCCTAAGCTGATTTGTATCTCCCTGGTCAATGCCGATGGATAAATCATCGGTATAAGGTAATGCTCGAGAAAGCCGCTGGTATAACCTCCTTCACCTGTCGACCGTAGGCTGTTTTCGTAATAAGTTAAGGGACAAACCCACCCAAAAATCTCAATTAGAACGCCCCAAATCGCAGCAGGAAGATGCAACCAAATTAAACTACGCCATTTCAGGGCCAGAAATCCGCCAAAAATAACAAACAGAATAAACCCAAAGTGGCTGATAACAATAAGATCGGCGAACAACGGGTTGGTCATCTTTTTTTCATAACAGCATTTTAGTCGCCCAAGTACCAAATCATTGCATTATCAATACAGTGTATTTTGGTTTCCGCTTAATTTAGCGGTTTTACGAAAAGTCTCGGACCAGTAAATTTGTAAGGGTCAGGGTTCTGGTTTTTCTTCATATAGTTTATCGACTTCTTTTCTCGGTAGATAATCCAAATCCCAGTGGTTTGTGTAGTTTTCCTTTAGCCGTCTTTTGCCTTTGTGGATTAGCCCTAGTTCCTCTGCCCCAGGGAAAGCAGCCGTACTGATGGTGTGTTCTGGCAGGTCAATCGGGTTTTCTGGATGTCGAAAGCGCTTTAACGTACTAATAATTTTTGCAAACATCGCATTCATACAATTATTCAAGTCATGACTGTTTTGCGAATCCTATTAAAAACTCAAACAAGAGTTAGTTAATTATTAATATTCCATACGAATAACGTACCCCATCAATTAATTTAAGCAAATCATTTTGAATTCACGCGGCTCGGTATCGAAGGATAGTTGCTGCCCAAATCAATTATTTTCACTTTAGCATCCACTGGGACTGGCTTATCCTTGACAGGTAAGCCCATATCCATACCATCACAACTGACCTCGATATGCTGGAACGGCTGTCCGGCACGAATAAACGAATTATCTTTTTTAGCTATTTGATAACAATCTTGCAATAATTTTAACCATCCATTAAATAGAATTTCAGTCACCTGTCTTCCCGAAAATGTTGATGTTGGTGGGCTGAAACCTGAGCTTGAGGTAGCGGGCTTGTGCGGTAGCAACATTATGACCCAAAAATGCAACGCTAAATCCGACAACCCAAGAGCATGAACCTGATCTTCGAGTGCAAGCAAGGCGAGTGTTGCATAGCCGATACTCCGGCTTGACAGACTCATGAAAACATGGAGAGCAACGACCATCACTATGACAAGGCAACCTTGAACAATATCAGGTACGCGTTAAGCGCATTAGTAAAAATTATAGTCCTTGAGGAACCCACTTCAATTGCTGCGCTAAGGTTAGGAACCGGTTTAGGTGATTTGGACTCGGATAATGTGTGGCCGTCAATAGAAAAAAATTTATAGGTGGGCTTGATATTCCAGTTTACATGTACGTTGCTTATCATCCTGGCCAACCCGCTGATGAACCTAGCGTTTAAATAACTGTACCGTCCAAATTTACATCATTGCGCCATTAGCCAAAAGCGAGCGTTCTTCATATTAAGGAGTTAGGTCAATTTTAAGTCCGGTTAATGTCATTCGTAAAGACATTCACTCAAATCAGGCGATTTGTGCAACTTTAACTTGCGGATGTTATCGGTATCGCCATAAAGGGATTCACCGCTCTTTTTTACACGGGAAAGATTATTATTATGGATCATTTGAAACGCCTTATCAAAATCGGCGTTGACAAAACTCCTCACCAGATGGATACATAAACAATAAACCTCTGAGTATTGATCCGTGCTGCCAGAAGCACAACGGTTGATCTTGTCGGATACAGCTTCCATGACTGACAGGACAAACCCGTCATGCTGCCAGAAAACCGGCTTATCAATAACATCTCTCCCTTGCATGGCAATAGCCGCTAATGCGACATAAGCAAGATCAACCAGCCCCACCAGCATTTCAGCCATTTCTCCAGCTTTTATGGCTTTTAGCACTTCACTGCCCGCTTCCATGAGCAATGCCTGATACCTGATAATTTCCATATCGGACAATTGTAGCGTTGTCCCCGGCCCTGCCTGTGGGAATAACAATGCTTCGTGAAATTCCCTAACTGATTTTAAGTGCCCATTCATGACGTTACCCTCACTAGGCTGCGGTTAACCGAAAATCCGCGTGTGATGCTTGCTGTTAATAAAAGTGCGGTTTTTTGGTGAGGTGACGTAGTTGGAATGTGATGGCTACGATAACAATTATTCACCCGGTTTGGTCAGCATCTTTCGTACATCCCCCAAATGCATTTCTTCTTGGGCAATCAGACGGCGGGCATATTCTTCAAGCAAAACACTTCGCCCATTTACCAATTCCAGTAATTGGGTGTAGGCCGATAAAGCCACCATTTCATGGTCCAGCGATTCCCGGAGAATATCGCCGACATCATGGCGATGCGTTTCCAATAAGGGGCCTATCCCCAGCGAGGGATGGCTGCCTAAATGGGTGATCAGTTCGCCGACTTCGTTGGCATGGGATAATGATTCCGTCGCTTGGTCGCGCATCCAGGAAACAATGGGAATGCGGCCATATCCATAAACCATTAGGGCATAATGTGTATAACGAACGACACCTGCCAGTTCGGTTTCAAGAATTTTATTTAATACCGTAACGACGGCGGTTTTATCGATTACTGTGTCGTTCATGGTAATCTCCTGAGTCAGAATGCGGGGTCGCTGGCTGTCAGCATTGCATTTTGTTTAGGGTTTCTGGAATTGCCGGATCAGACCAAAGCAAATCCTCCTTAGTAAGACCCGCTATTCAAGGACAAGTTTTTCATCAATTCTATAACTAATGCCAATAGCAGAAGTTTCCACTATTTTCGACATCAATAGTCACGAAACCGTTCAATTTTTAGGAATCAATGGCATTAGTGAAACCCTGAACAAGTCAGCTATTAGAGTAAAACAGATGCTTATCTCAACTGCGGAGACCGAGCGCCCATGATCCTAAAAAGAGCAGTTTCCCCGGGATGCTTAGCCAACCGGCCTTTGACCTTGGGGAGTTTGTGGGTCGGGTAGCTCCACTTATCTTTGTCATCACCGGTTATTGCCACTTTTCCAAATAGAAAGCAACAACCAGATACCTCCCAAAGTTGCAAACGTGTAGCCCAGGAATCCGAACACGGGCAAACCGAATAATTCCGGCCCACCTTTTACGGTCATGATAATGGAAGAACCAATTATGAGCGCGGCTGTCACCATGCCCATGGTTAACCGACTGATAGCGTTATCCATCGTGTTAACATAGTGATCGAGATACCTGACGGTAATATCAACCTGAACCGCCCCTTTCCTGGTTGCCCGTAAAAGTTTACGCAGGTCTTTCGGTAAGTTCGACAGCAAGTCGGCGACACTGATCAGGTTACGCCAACCCCGCTTGGCAATGGCTTCGGGCCGGTAACGTGCCAGCATGATTTCCTGAATATACGGAGTGGCAAAAACCAGCGTATTAAAATCGGGATTGAGGTACCTGCCGAACCCATCCAGGGTGATATAGGCTTTAATTAGCAAAGCGAGATCGGCCGGCAACATCAGCTTGTGGTCCCTCAATAACGCCATCAGGTCGCTTAACATGGCAGTGAGGCTTAAATCCTTCAAGGACAGGGAACTGTATTGGTCGACGAAGGCCTCTATATCTACGGTCAGCACACCTTCATCGGTATAAATGTTATCCGACCAGTCTTCGAGTATTTCCGCCACCTTAGCTGGGGTATGGTTGACCATGCCGTACAGGAAACTGACCACTTGCTCCCTACGCTCTTCCGTTAACCGGCCAATCATTCCAAAATCAATAAAGGCCAACCTGTTATCGGGAAGGTAAAACACGTTTCCCGGATGCGGGTCAGCATGGAAAAATCCGTCTTCCATTATCATTTTCATGACGGCCTTGCTGCCCCGGTCAGCCAACAGTTTTCTGTCCAGCCCGGTTTTTTCTATAGCCTCAAGATCCCTGCCATGAATACCTTGGATATATTCCTGGACATTAATCCGTTCCCCCGTCCATTCCCAATAGACTTTAGGAATCACGATATTGGGATCATCCGCTAGATTAGCGGCAACCCGTTCAGCATTCCTGCATTCACCCGCAAGGTCGAGTTCCCGGCGTAATGATTGGTTAAACTGACGCAGCACTTCTCGCGGATGAAAACGACGGATATCCGGCGATTCAGACTCCGCAATATCGACAATACGTTGTAACAGGCGTAAATCCGTTTCAATGATTTTACGTAGGCCGGGACGGCGAATTTTTAAAATAACTGGGGTTCCGTCCTTGAGTACGGCTTTATGGACTTGGGCAATTGAAGCCACCGCAAGCGGTTGCCTGTCAACTTCCAAAAAAAACTCATCAATGCTACCACCCATATCTTCTTCGATCTGAGGCAGCAACTCTTCAAAGGGGGCGGGCGGAGCCTGATCCTGGAGTTTTTCAAACTCGGCAATATATTGGGGTGGAAATAAATCGACACGCGTGGCGAGAATTTGCCCTAACTTGATAAAGGTAGGCCCCAGCTCTTCCAGAGCCTGACGGATGCGTTGCGGTGTGTCAAGCTTGGTATACTCTTCTGCGTGTTGCCAATGTAGCGCTTTGCCCGCACTTTCCAATGCTTTGCCGATCCCCAGGACACGGACAAAGCTGCCAAATCCATAGCGTATCAATACGGATGCGATATCTTGAACCCTGCCCAGATCCCTCGCCGCATTCAACATTTCCCACAACATTACGTTCCAGGGACGTTATTTTTTGGAATGTGACGACTGCTGAAGGCTTTCAGCAATTCCCGATAGAATGCCGCTACCTATCTGCGCTAATGTGATTGTGGCGGCAACCGTACTTGAAACTACCGTTTCTTTACCCAAATGCGGCAATCCTTTCAGGGCTTCCAGCGCAGTTAAGACTTGTTTGCCGACAGCCGTTCCGCTTTGCCGTGCGTGGCTGACAAAATCGCCAACAATATCGGCAATAACTTGATTGCCGTTTACAACTTTTTCCAGGGTATCCAGAAACACCCATTCCATGTCCTGTAAATTCTGGGTTGCACTATTAAGCTCGTGTTGCGAATACTCATTTACTTTGGACGCGGCTTCTTCAATGGCCAGTTTTGATGCTTGTGCCGCAACAGCCAATGCATCATCCAATGCAGAGGCTGCATGGGTGAATATCACTTTGGCATCATCACTTTGAGTGGCCATGCCCTCATTGATGCCTTTACTGACCGATTCAGCAACATTTTTTATATTATCCCTATCCAGTTCGCCTGCTGTAAGTGCTTTCAGGGTAATGGTTTTGACTTTGTCATGAATATCAAATCCTGATTCCACGGCTTCCCGGATTTCATCTTTAACATCTTGGTGTCGCTTTCTCTTAGTCATAGCCGGTCTCCCGATGAATAAATAAACGTAAAATTACTCTAAGACAATTTCTCCTTCAATACAGTGATTCAAGCCTACTGCTGATACTGTCAACGTCATTTTGACAGCAAGTGTCTCCTTTCCCGACAATTCCCCGGATTCAACCGCTTTAAGCACCGCGTGTTCGATCTCGCGTTGCGACGTCACGCCGACTTTTTTCAGGTATTGCCTGATTTCCATATTCAAAGTGTCTTCATTCATATTGACCTCCAAAGTATTCAACAGTGCAATTGCACGAGTCATTTCATCTCAGATTTTAATCATATTTAATGTACTTAAAGCGCGGATCGTCCGGGGTGCCTTCCAATGCGCCGCCTTCCTTGCCGGGTTGCCACATGATTACCCCTTCGATTTTATGCGCCAATTCAAAGTCCTTATTGGTAATGCCTTTGGCGGCATGGTTCATTAGCTTGACGATGACAAACGCATAAGACACGGTCAGGTCAGGTCAGGGTGATGAAACGCCGCTTCCGCCAGATGCCCAACCGTATTGACCACTATTAGCGTCCCTTTCCAGCCGCTGGTCTTGTATTTGCGGCGTATCCAGCCGTTTTCCAGATACCAGTGCGGCAGTTCTTCCTTCAATCTGGCTTCCACTTCCGCATCGGAATAGGTTTCTTCGTGGTTGCATTCTCTCCAGCCCATAATGGCTTACCTCTTGTTTAAATTTGATAAAGAAGCGTCAGTGAAATGTTAAGCATCAAGGCTATCGATCGCTCATTGACCTTGGGAAATATACAAAAGGCTTGACTTTCATAAAATCAATATAAAAGCAGCTTTACACGCCCTTTTCCGCCATTTATATTAGACTACATCAGTATTGATTAGTTGCTGGACTATTCCGGCTATTTATCAGGCCTCAGCAACTGGTTCGAAGGATTTTCGGAGCTTTACCATCAGTATCCGCAAACAGAAATATACTGGTAGTCACGGCTTTAATCCTTTAAAGGGCTATCCATTTAAGCGCTGTGACCATTAGCCTTTTTACTAACTTCGCAGCATCTTGTTTAAATTCAAGCGTGTATTTCAGGTTGGGTCGTTTCGTTTGATTTCTGTTCACCTGTAATGACATTATAAATCTACCTCTAGAAGTGTCCTGTTTTATTAAACCATATCAATTCATTCAGCGACATTTCGACAAATTACCTTCAAAACAGTCATTATGAGCAAACAAAGGGCTTCTCAGTTTTAGCCACCTTGGCTTTCCAATTGCTTGTTTTCGGCTATTCATGAGTTATGGTTATATTTACCTTGCAGTACATGTGAATCCTGATTAATGTCTACTTTCTTACATAAACAAACTAGGCTAGGAACAGGTTTTTACTGATTTAGTGTTAAATTTCACCAATCCTCTTTTCTTTAATTGGCTTTTCAGAGTTAATGAATTGCAATGCAAAATTCATCTAATATCACCGATACCATCATGACTGAAAAATATATCTATTCTTTCGAAAAAGGCGACGGACAAAATAAAGTATTGCTAGGGGGCAAAGGTGCAAACCTGTGCGAAATGACGCAGATTGGGCTCAATGTGCCGCCTGGGTTCGTCATCACGACCAAGGCTTGCCTGGATTATCTTGAAAACCATCAATTGCCTGATGGGTTACTGGACGAAGTAAAAACGCATATTGTTGGAGTCGAAACGGTTTCAGGAAAAAAATTCGGCGATAGGCAAAATCCTTTGCTCGTATCGGTCCGTTCCGGCTCGGCGATATCAATGCCTGGCATGATGGATACCATATTGAACCTGGGGCTCAACGCCCAAACGCTGACCGGGCTGGTTGAGCAGACGGGTGATGCCCGTTTTGCATATGATGCTTATCGTCGGTTTATCCAGCTATTCGGTAAGGTTGCCTTGGGAATTGAGGATGAGAAATTCGATGTGCATTTCGCGACTATCAAAAAACAAGCCGGGATTAAATCGGATGTGGGCTTAAGCGCCGACCATTTACGCCAAATCAGCGAGCTGTTCCTACAAGTGGTGTTGGAAGAAACCGGCAAGCCTTTTCCTGAAGATGTTTACGAACAACTGAATTTGTCGATTAAAGCGGTATTCCACTCCTGGATGGGGAAACGTGCGGTTGATTATCGGCGCGAATTTCACATCACCCCGCAAATGGCCAACGGTACTGCCGTGAATGTGGTCACCATGGTATTCGGCAATATGGGCAACGATAGTGCAACCGGTGTCGGTTTTACCCGCAACCCCGGTACCGGCGCCAATGAAATGTACGGCGAATATCTGGTCAATGCGCAAGGCGAAGATGTGGTTGCCGGCATCCGTACGCCAAAACCGGTTCATGAGCTAGCCTATGAAATGCCGGAACTTTATAAGCAACTGATCGAATTGCGTAACAAACTGGAATCCCATTATAAGGAAGTCCAGGATTACGAATACACCATTGAACGCGGTATCTTGTATTGTCTGCAAACCCGTAATGGCAAGATGAATGCGGCGGCGATGGTACGCACCTCTGTGGAAATGGTTGCCGAAGGTTTGATTAGCAAAGAAAAGGCCTTGTTGCGCATCAACCCCGAATTGCTGGAACAGCTCTTACATCCTCAGCTTGACCCAGAGAATAAAGAACGCCCCGTGGCGCAAGGTTTGCCTGCTTCGCCGGGGGCTGCTTCCGGTAAATGTGTGTTTGATGCCGACACGGCGGAATTAATGGGTCGCGCAGGTGAGCCGGTTATTTTATTGAGAGAAGAAACCAAGCCGGAAGATATTCACGGTTTTTTTGCCGCCCAGGGCATTTTGACCAGCCGCGGCGGTAAAACCTCGCATGCTGCGGTGGTAGCCAGGGGTATGGGTAAAGCCTGTATTGCCGGCGCTGAAGACATCAAAATAGATGTGCGTTCCCGTCAGGCAAGCGTTGGCGACCTGCATATCCGCGAAGGCGATATTATCACTATTGATGGTAGTACCGGACATATTTACATAGGTAAAATCCCAACGATTGAACCCGCATTTTCTGAAGAATTAAAAACCTTATTGGGCTGGGCAGATGAATTTGCCGAACTGAAAGTCCATGCCAACGTGGATACGCCCGAACGCGCGCGTATGGCCGTCAGTTATGGCGCAACGGGTATAGGGTTGTGCCGTACCGAACGCATGTTTAACGCCTCAGACCGCCTACCCTTGGTCATTGACATGATTCTGGCAGACAGCAAAGAAGCACGGCAGGACGCGTTGGCAAAACTGTTTCCGATCCAGTTGGATGACTTTAAACAACTCTTTGAGGCGATGTCACCTTACCCTGTCACAGTAAGGTTGCTCGACCCGCCGATGCATGAGTTTTTGCCCAGTGAGCACCAACTGGAAGACGAAATCAAATCTTTGAACCTCTATAAAGTCATGATTCACGGGCAGCAGGTCACTTTGGATACCTTAGGTACGCAGATAGCGTTGCCTGGTCCGTTTAATCTATTGAATGAGGAAGTCATCAATAAAGCGATTGCCAAAAAGGAGTTGATGCTGAAGAAAGTGAAGGAATTGTACGAAGTCAATCCCATGTTGGGACACCGGGGTGTGCGCCTTGGCATGTCGTATCCAGAGATCTACCAAATGCAAATCCGTTCAATCCTTGAAGCTGCAGCACTTTGTGCCAAACAACGCATACCGATATTGCCTGAAATCATGGTGCCTCAAGTGATTACTGCGCAGGAGTTGATCAAAGTAAAATCCTATGTCGATCAAATTCAACAGGAAGTCGAGCGTCAACATGGCATTCGTTTGGAATTTAAATTCGGGACTATGATAGAAACCGTTCGCGCCTGTACCCGCGCCGGAGAATTGGCTGAAGTGGCTGAGTTTTTCTCGTTCGGAACCAATGACCTAACCCAAGCGACGTTCTCGTTTTCTCGCGAAGACGCGGAAAATAAATTCCTGCCGCTTTACAACGAAACGGGATTACTGGAAGACAACCCGTTTGAAGTGCTGGATGCCAAAGGTGTCGGCCAATTAATGAAAATGACCGCCGAGGCAGGGCACAAAACTCGGCCCGATATCAAAATAGGCATATGCGGCGAACAAGGCGGACACCCGCAATCGATTCGCTTCTGCCATCATATCAAATTGGATTATGTTTCCTGTTCAGCACCCAGGATACCCATTGCCAGGTTAGCCGTAGCACATGCAAAACTGCTCGAGGATGATTACCGGATTATGTAACCCATAATGTGATTAAAAAATAACCTTCATTTGTTTCGTATCTTTCAAGACCAAATGAATGAAACTTGTTTTGTCTGTTTATTTTGGGCAAATCGCAAAAATCCAAAGAGCAATCATTACATGTTTAAGAAATAAAGAGCCGAATAAAGTAATCTCAATACCAGCCATTCGAGGATTTGTTTTTTTACTTACCTACGAAGGTGACAGTCCGACCCAAAGGAGGCAATCAGCACTATGCCTAGATTTTCCAGAAACTAGACATTCATGAACGAGTTCTTGCAGATACTTCAGGTTAGTGGGTATGAGTAGGTTTACATGATAGCACCCAATTTACTGATTGATTACTGTATAAAATCACTTTCCCAAATACGATGAAATGCAGTGAGGTGGTAAGTATCGGTGCGGTGATACTGGTACGGAAGGTGCGTGCCATTTCAAAATGGTAAATGGCGCGGATGCCATGGACGTTCATGACGCATTCCCCTTGGGCTGATGTACCAGGCTGACGAAAATATCCTCCAAAGAACTCCCGCTGGAACGTAAATCTCTGAATTCGATGTTGTGTTCACCTAATGCACGTAACAGCTCAGCAATACCAATATCAGTCTCTTCATCCTGAGTGATCTTAAGCAGCCCCTGGAAAGCAGAAAAACTTAAAGTATGTTTATTTCCCTCTGCAACCCTGAACGGACGGCGAACATATCCTCTTAAAATGAACCTCTGAGAATATTTATATTAGCCCATAATAACTACCTGAACTGCACTTATCCAACCCCAAGCGCACTACCTCCAATGCCGCTGCGAAGCGGGAAGCCAAGCGGCCCCAGAAACGAGGCTTGCTCTATTGATTAGATAACAGAATACAGGCATAAACCTGATGCGAATAAGTTATGGATCTGCGCCTTGCGTTCAGTTTCGGTGTCGAACAACCGCAACAGAAATGCCAACAAACCCAAAAGCCATCACCAAAAGTGACCAGGGCGGCATAGCTGGTACCTGTGTAGATGAACCCCCATTTGCGCCGATATTGGTGTCAAATGTTAAATTCAGCACGACATTGCCCGAAGCGCCATTGAAACCGTCGACCGCAATCTTGTAAGTAGTGCCGGCAGTAGCGACAAAGCCTAGCCCGCTGCTGCCATTGGCGCTTCCGTCATTGTTATTGCTGGCCACCGTCGTCAGCGCACTGACGCTGCTGCCCGTGTAGACTGCCAGCAAGGTATCGAAACTACTGCCGTGCGTATCGATGCTGACATTGCCCACTGCGGGCGCAACCCACGCAAACCATACCGATTTACCGCCCACATTGCCGGCATGGTTCGGTTCCCCCACTTCTTTAGTTGAAAACTGCGTCGAAGTTATCGCATTGATTGTGGTAATTGATTGGTCGGTCGTTCCAGATAATACTGTATCATTGGCAAAATTGTCATTGACGGAACCCAGTGCGGCCAATATATCGATACGGGGAAAAGTTAGGTTGTTGCGGCTATCGGCTATCCGCACACCTGTTGAAGTCAAACGATTTAAAGTGCCGGTGACCGATTCTGAAGGCCGTGCCCCACGCAATACGGCAATGGCTGCCGCAACATGCGGTGCTGCTTGTGATGTGCCTCCCAGGGTATTACCAGCCGCCGTAATTAAAGCGCCTGGCGCAAGCAAGCTAAGATAACTTGCGCTGTTGGAGAAACACGCGACCATATCCGCAGCGGTTAGGTTATCTGTGCAAATTCCCCAGTTCAACCCACCCACATTGCTGTCATACACCGCACCCACTGAAACAGCTTGAGGTGTGCAGGCAGGCATGGCGAGGCCTGTGCTGAATCCGCTATTCCCTGACGCGATAACCGTCAGGATGCCTGCCGAAAAAGCACCGGAAATCGGTGCGACAAATGGGTTAGAGAAGCTATGCGAACATAAACTAGCATTCTGGCTAGAATCGCCAAGGCTCATGTTAATTGCTGAGATTTTGTAGGTTAGTTGGTTGGCAATTGCCCAGTTGATACCTTGAATAACAACAGAGCTAGACGCGCTGGCGCCATCAAAAACGTCAAAAACCGCCAATTGGGTGCCTTTGGCGATACCGGCGACAATACCCGACACATTAGTCCCATGCCCGTTATCATCCAGCGCATTGTCTTGTGCAGCCAAGTCCTGGGCGACTTTCACCCTGCAACTTGAGGGTAGCCCAGGAGCATTACAACTTCCAAAATCGAACAGCGTATAATTCACGCCAGTATCCAGCACTACGACCATAGTATCCGAGCCATCGTAGCCAGTCTGGCTCAAAACATCAGGTGACCTGATCAACGGAGCACTCTGGGCTAAAAAATGGTGTAGCTCGACATCCCGAAAAACTTCGGCAACTGCGGGATTTGCCAACAGGCCAAGTAACCCGGTTTCTCCCTTGACGGTGACGACATTCATTGGCAAATGACTGTAATCACGATCAATATTGAACCGTTTGCGATCCATTTTTGCCGTTGCCCTGTCCTTTAGCTCACGATAACGCTGGGATTTGAAGGCCATTACATTGGTTTTAAATTGCTTATCTTGCTGAGGATGGCGTTCTAAGCCTTGGATTTCTGTATCTATAGCCGCATCGTAGTATCTAACAATAAGCCGTATTGATTTGTTTTGGGCCACGTCATTTAGTAAATCAGGGGGCATTTTATGGTGGTAAGCCAAAAAGCCATCGGGTCGCGCTGCCAATACGGCCTGAACATTGACTAAAGCCAGCAGTAAAGCACGCGTACAAAAATTCCTTAACATGCAATTGCCCCCAAATTGCCCAAAAGTCGCAAGTTTAAAGGGAGGATATGACAAAGGTATTAAGGCTGATTGGTGATCATTTTTATCAACCCTTCAGAATTCCACACGGCTTGGCATGGCCTGAACCCAAACCTGCCGGTGATGTTTATTTGTGAACTGTGATAACATGAAAGATAAACAGACACCTAGAAACGTAGCGTTTTGAATTTGGCGGTGAACAGTAAAATGATCATAACCTATGGTTGGTCAGGTCATATGGTCTATCAATCCCGCAACAACCATCGCTGCACCTGAATGCACAACCAAGCCGACGCAATCGCCAACAACCATCGGCCACCCAATTCGCAGAACGCCATCCAGTCCACAAACCAAGGCACAAGGCGAGGTTTTTTGCCGGTCTCGGCGACATCCTGGAAGGAAATCTCCATCTGGCCCAACAACAATGCCGGCAAAGTGGCCATGATGACCAAGGCTGCCGTCAGCAAACCGAATCCGATTAACAGCACACGCTGCGCGCGACGCTGCACCGGCCAAACCAGCAAAATAGACCCTTCAATGACCAACGGGACAAGGTTGTGCAGCAAGTGGGTCGATGATTTCAACTCAGTCCCCGGCGGAATGTATTGGCTGGCGTTGATATAAATCGGGGTCAACACCCAGGCGGACAGTTCGATACTATAGTCAGACGTTGACGGCACCAGTTTCAAGCTGGGGGAAACCTCGGAAGTCATGGAAATAATGGCTGCCTCAACCAAAGGCAATAGCCCTTGTCCCAGCCACGGCCCACCATACCAAGCCAATCCTGACAAGGCCAGCCATGCCAGCAGGCCTTTCAAGGTCAGGCAGATCAGGTCACGCCGATTCATGCGCCTTGTTTGCCGCACCGAACGCCCACCAAGCGAAATAACAGCACCCCGCCAAGACCATCAAGGTCGGTGCCAGGTAGGTGTGGATCAACAAAAACCAGTCATTATGGTAAGCGACGACAAAATACAGGCCGCTGACACGAAGCAGGTTAAGGCCATAGATCAAGCCGACGCCCAACACCAGTCCGACCAGCTTTCGATACCCGGTTGACGGAAACACGACGATGGCCGACACCATCAAAAACAACACCCCCGCCCCGTCACAGCCACGGACGATCTCCAAGTCGGCCTTGGCTGACAGTACATGGTTGTGCTGCGCCAACACCTGTTCCGCCGGGGCGACCCAATTGATCAGGTCGGCGCAAACCGCCACCACGCCGTGGTGGTAAATGACGTTCATGAACAGGTCGACCGGGATCTTGAAATAGCCATAGTTGAGCAGCGCATAACAGCCCGCAAACAGGATGAACTGTAGCCATTCATGATACCTGCTTGTCCATCGCCAATGAAGGCCACTATCACCCGTAGGAATTGGGCCAGGTATCCGATGCCTTGGTTTTCGTATGTTCATTGGGCAAGCCGATTATTTTAAAAGCGTTAATTGATGGTGGGATTGTACAATGTTTTCATCAGGGATTTCCCAGATGATGCGACTGCTTGGCTCGGCATTATCCTAATATTACTAACGTTATCGCGTATGTGGGCAGTCACGTCACGCACCACGTTTTCAGCTTGCCGATAATGCGTTTTAGCTGGGAGGCTTTCTTGGGGTCGATCTTGTTCGTTTCCTTAAAAAGGGCATCCAATTTTTTCTGGCAGTCTTCAGCACCGTTCTTTAAAACGATTGCCGTGTGGATTTGGTCTTTGGTCAATTTCGCCATTACGGGTTGCCTGGTCGTGTTGTTGTCGATGTCGCCCTGCCCATGCACCCTCTTCAACCATGCAACCCAACCAAAAAAAATGCCCAAAATGCCCGTGACAACACAAACACGATAGGCTTCGTTTATGGCGGATTACGCTGCGCCCAAAGGGCAATCGAAACGGATAGGTCGTGCATGTTGCACCGCTATTCCGCCTTACAATTTGATCCGTCTTACGGCCTTGGCACAACAGGATGTGTTCGGCAATACGTGAACTCAAAGTGGTAATCCATGCCCGCACTTCCAATCATTACACCATCAAACCCTTGATGGTTTTCAAAGCGCCCCAGTACGCAAAGCTCCAAGCCCTTACAGTACATGGTGGCGGTTTGAGCCAAATTGCTAACAGGCCGGGCGATCCTGAGATGGTTTTGCATAGTCGTTTGGTGCTTAGTGTGAAGGGTTAAATGGCTTACCGCAGTTGTCCTAGATGTGGTTTGTTCTTGCGTTGAAAAAATGCTTTTTGATCCAATAATCGACCGACAATTTCCCAGGGCCGTGGAGGAAACACACCAAGAGCATGACACCCCAGCCTTTATGCATCTCCAATCCTGCCGCACCCACATCCGGGTACGAAATCACCGCGACAATGTTGAACAGGAATAAACCCAATGCCGCAAAACGCCCCAGGAAGCCGAATGCCAACAACACAGGAAACCCTACTTCTACTAAGATGCCCAGATAGGCTGCAAGTTCCGGCGACAACAATGGAACACTGTATTCCTCTTGAAACAAATAAAGGGTGCTGTCCCAGTTTTGGATTTTGGTCAGTCCCGATACCCAGAAGGCATAAGCGACCCAGCAACGCAAGGTCAAATCGCCGATGGGCGACAAAAAATCCAGCGTTCTTGTGGCCTTTTGAAACAACCCAGAAAAGTCCAGAGGTTTGTTTTTATGTCCAGAAAAAGTGGTTATGTACATGGTTAATTCCTCTTGTTAGTTTTTGATATAAAAATCGGTTAACAGCCCGTTAGCAATCCAATGTTGCAGGACGGGCAGGACTTCAAAGGTTGAATCTATCGTGATGGCCTGCCCTACTGCTTGGGTCACCGTCAGCTCCATATCCAATAAGGTCAGGAACAGGTGTTCAGCTTTACTCAATGGAATAATTTCCACTTCCAGTACTGGCCGATAAATCAGCAACTGGCAACCGCCCTCATCAAAGTTGATACGGCCTTCACCTTCAAAACCCTCTTGATTGGCTTGCCAAATACGTAACACCGGATAATCAGAGGCGAGAAGCCGTGCGCTGGGATGCAAGGTAAAGCCAAGGTTGCCGTAACAATTGGGGTCAACCTTTGCCAATCTTGTAATATCCAAGGCTATAACATCGGCCTCATGAAAGGCTTCGTGCCAAAACCATTCTAGCCTTGCCGTATCAGGCAGGTAAGGCAATCCTTCTGCGGGTTGGAAGTCCGCTATAAAGTCGGCAAATTGCCCGCCGAAGGACAACAAACACCCTGCCTTGGGCGGATAATGCCGGATGAAGCTTAGGGCAAGGTGGTTAAAAAATTCAGTGCCGACCAATTTATTGACGACGGGATAACCATCGCGCAAGGCCTCGGTCAAGCCTAATTGCGTGTTGTTGCGATAGATGGCCAGGCGTTGGGCAACATCCAGGCCATTGCCTTTAATGCCCTCTGTCGCTAGTGCTTGTCCCAAATTGCGTAGGGCGTAGTTGGTAAAACGGCGTTGTGTTTCATGCAGCGTGTTCATAACCGGCTCCCAGATACGAAGCAGCTTGCTTGGCTTCATCGACCAATATAGATAAAGCAGGGACATCCGTGTCCCATTCAATCAAGCTAGGTTTAGCGCCCATTAATTGCAAAGCGGTTTGATATAACGCCCAAACTTCGGCACAAACTGGTCGGTTGTGGGTGTCTATCAAAATATCCTGTCCAGACACTCGGTTAACCGTGTGGCCTGCCAAATGAATTTCCCCAACTCGGTCAGCCGCTATTCCTTGCAGATATTCAAGCGCATCCCAACCGTGGTTACGGCAAGAAACATAAACATTATTCACGTCCAACAAAATACCGCATCCTGTCCGGCGCGACAGCTCATTCAGGAATTCATATTCCCGGTAGGTCGAATAGTCGTATTCAAGATAGCTGGACGGGTTTTCGACCAGGATCTGCCTTCCCAGGGTGTCCTGTGCCTGGGAAAGTCGACCTATTAAATGGACTAAAGCTTCATCGGTATAAGGCAAAGGCACCAAGTCGTTGAGGTAATCCCCACCGAATGAGCACCAGGACAGGTGTTCCGACACCAGTCCTGGACGAATCCGTTCGATTAATCCCTTAAGCTCAGCCAGATGTTGCACATCCAACGCATCTACCGACCCTAGCGACATCCCGACGCCATGCAGGCTTACCGGATAATCTTCCCTGATCTTTTCCAAGTAATAAAACGGCGCCCCACCCTTGCCGAAATAGTTTTCGCTGTGCACTTCAAACCAGCCGACTTTAGGGCGGGTTATCAGCACATCCCCGTAGTGTTGGGGACGTAACCCGATTCCGGCCGAAGCCGAAACCGTTATACTGGGACTGGATGGTAGTCGGACATACGCCATGGTCTGTTCCTTATTTGGTGGCCGGGGCTTCCAAACTGCCGCCAGCTATCCTTTCGCAAGTGCCTTTTGGCAAGGCAATAAACGCATCGGCTTGGGCATCCGATACCGAATGTCCAGCACAGGCGTTAGACATGGTTTTACAATCGTTTTTGCCGGCCTTGGCAACGCCGTAACATTTCTCGACGTCTTTTTTATCCGCAGCATTGGCCGTGGATTGCACACCTAATGCGCCTAAGGTGATCAGTGAGACCAACGCGGTGGTGACGAGTGTATTTGTGTTATTCATGCTTGTTCTCCAAATGGTTTGTTAAATGATTTGTCTCGATATGGATCGTGACATAAAGAACCAAGCAATCGTCGTGCCAATAACACAAAATCCGTATTAACCAGCATTATTTCAATTGGATAGCTGATTTTCGTAGAAAATAGTGAACGAAAAAACAGTGATGCTGGTCACAAATATTAGTGACCGCCACCAATATTTGTGGGTAGGTTTTGTGGTATTTAAGGCGTAAAATCCAGTTTCCGTCACTTGTTGCAAAAATTATTATGCAAGATAAAACTAAGGATCCTTTACCAGAAGAAATCTTGCAACCTATTGATACAGTTGAGCTGTCCGCCCTCCGTGCGATAATGGAAGGGACCGCCAAGGCGACGGGAGAGGATTTTTTTTGCGCCTTGGTGAGTAACCTATGTCTTGCAACAGGCGTTGCAAATGCCTTTATTGCGGAATTCGCAGAAACTAAAACGCGCGTCCGCACCTTGGCATTCTGGATGGACGGGCAATTCATCCATAACCAGGAATGGGACCTGGAGGGGACGCCCTGCGAAGTTGTCCTACGCGGCCAGTTATGCCACTACCCTTCAAATGTCTGGAAACAGTTCCCTAAAGAAGAAGGCATCGAAAGCTACCTGGGTGTACCGCTGCAAGATACCGAGGGCGGGATACTGGGGCATCTGGCGCTATTCGATAAGCGTACAATGCCGTCCGAACCGCGATTATTGTTCACATTCCAGATTTTCGCGGCAAGGGCTGCGGCCGAACTGAGCCGGATTCGGGCGATTGAACAGCTCCGCGAAAGCGAAGAACGTTTCCGCGACCTCTTCGACGAAGCGCCCATTGCGTACGTGCACGAAGACCTTGAATCACGGTTCATCAGCGCTAATAGGGCGGCCATGAGAATATTGGGCATCACTCCTGAGCAAGTGCCTGGAATGGTTGGAATCTCCTTGGTGCCCAAAACCCCGGAAGCCCAACAACGCGTCCAAGAAGCCTTTAAGTCTATTGGCAAGGGGACGGATACCAGTGGCGTTGTCCTTGAGCTTAGTCGTAAGGATAACGGCAAGCCCATCTGGATCCAGTGGTGGTCCAAACCCGACCCTAGCGGACACTACACGCGCACCATGTTTGTCGACATCACCGACCGCATATTGATGGAGCAAGAGCAGGCCAGGTTACAGGCACAAAACCAGTATTTGCGGGAAGAAATCAAATCGGCCAACAATTTTGATGAGGTCGTAGGCCGTAGTGTAGCGATTCAGTCTTTACTTGATAATGTCCGCCGGGTGGCGGCTACGGATGCCTCTGTCTTGATTCAAGGTGAATCAGGAACCGGAAAAGAATTGATCGCCCGGGCCATCCATTCCGCCAGTAAACGGCATAAAAATCCATTGATCAAGGTCAATTGTGCGGCATTACCGTCAGGCTTGATCGAAAGCGAGTTGTTCGGTCACGAAAAGGGCGCTTTCACCGGTGCTATTGCCAAGCGTATCGGTCGTTTTGAACTGGCTGACGGCGGCACGATCTTTCTCGATGAAATCGGCGAGATTCCGCTGGACATCCAAGTCAAACTGTTGCGCGTGCTCCAGGAGCGCGAATTCGAGCGGGTCGGTGGCCAAACGCCCATCAAGGTCGATGTCCGCATCATTGCCGCCACCAACCGCAATCTCTTGTATGAAGTGGCTGAAAAAACCTTTCGGGAGGACTTATATTACCGACTCAATGTGTTTCCGTTAACCACGCCGCCTTTACGCGACCGACTAGAAGATATTCCGCTGCTGGCCTACTTCCTGATTGAGAAATATGCCCCGCGAATCGGCAAAAAAATAGATGGCATAAGCGAAAAATCCATGCGCCGTTTGCAGGCTTACCATTGGCCCGGCAATATCCGGGAACTGGAAAACGTGATAGAACGGGCCATCATTTTAGCCGACAGTGACATCATCGAAGTCGATCCCGATATGTTATCGGGGCGCACCGAAGCGGCCAATATTATTGGGGTTCCGAACGATGCGAGTTTCGAGGCGGTAACCCGGCAACATATTTTGGCTGTGCTGGAGCAAACCAATTGGGTTATTGAAGGCGCTAACGGTGCAGCCCAAATCCTCAACCTACAACCCAGCACGCTTCGCTACCGCATGAAAAAATTGGGACTGGCAAAAACTAGCCACTAAATATCGCGGTTTGCCGCAAATAGTGGTGGCGAGCTGTTAACCTTCTAAAACAAAAGAGCCTTAGGCCAAGCCCAATCTTTTTATAAAACAATCATATAAAAATCCAACAGGATTGGTTATGTGATTGGCATCAATTTCGCTTGCCTTATGTAGGAGTAATTAAACAGGATTGGATTGGCATGCTCAGGATTACTATAGATAACGCCACACCAGAAATTCATCTCATCCTTGAAGGCAGTTTGGCTGGCCCCTGGATAACAGAATTGCGTGATGTTGTCATGTCCAGCGATTCTACGCCCGATTTGATAAGCCTTAACTTGGCCAATGTTCACTTTGCTGATGAACAGGGGCTTAGCCTGCTCCGTGAGTTAATGGCGTGGGGCGTGACTATACGGGCTGCATCTCCCTTCATTAGGGAGCTTTTAAAAACAGGTAGTATGAAGTAAGGCCAACAATAGCCAGTTCAGTGGCAATGAATTTGCCGGGATTGTGGGCTTTAATTTTTCAACCCATAATTTATAATTCCAGGGAACCAAATCCGGTACCGGATATCTCACCATGACGCTATCCTTGCATTCTCATGTAGTACGTCACATCCTTAATAAGGCATCAAACTGGTAAGGGAGGAGACCTACAGTCAGTTAGTATAAAATTAAACTTTTATCGTTCAAAGAACCTCAAAAGGCAATAATTTGGAAACCGTTTTGCCCTATTATTTTAGGTGATCACCTTGGCATAATTGCAATACAAATTTATTGCTATCCATTCCTACTAACATAAGGAGAAGGGCCGTGAAAATACTCTCACCAACACAACATGGGTATCTTGATTATCTAACCGTAGCGATATTTCTTCTGGCGCCGTCGCTTATCGGATTAAGCGGGATGGCAGGGACAATTGCCTATCTTCTGGCCGGAATCCATCTTGCCATGACACTTATTACCGATTTTCCGCTTGGCGTTGTCAAAAAACTCCCATTTCCGATCCATGGATGGGTGGAACGTATTGTAGGCCCCGTTTTGGTCTTGCTGCCTTTTGCCCTTGGCTTTGAGGGCGCGGCACTGGGATTTTACATTGTGATCGGCATCATAATCATCCTGGTTGGATTGCTTACGGATTACCAACGGACACAATAGTTTGAGGGCTTGACCATCGCTTCGTGATGGGCGTTATGGAACGTCCCCTACAAAGCAAGGCCATATACTTTATAAAATCTCATTTCAGGGTTAGGTTTCCCATTTGATGAGGGTTAAAGTGATTTATGCCTATGAAAAGAAAATAATCATAACCGATCATGTTGGTTTATTGCCTGAGCAGACCGAAGCCTTGCAACAATGAGATCAACAAACGTCCTGGTTTTGGCAGAGGCGTAACGGCCTTCACGATGGATGACATGGATCGGCAAAGGCGGCGGTTCGAATTCAGCCAATAGGGTTTGCAGTTTGCCAGAAGATAAATCGGTTTCAATTTGGTAAGAAAGAAGGCGTGAAATGCCTATTCCGTTTTTAACCGCCTCGATGGCGGCATCATTACCGGTTACCGTCAACCGTGGCTTTACCCGAACCGTGATGTCTTGGCTAAATTTCCAGTCCACAACAGGCGAAACCGTACTGGAGGCAATAATGTTGTGATGGATCAGTTCAGACGGCTTTAATGGCATCCCGTTGTCTGCTAAATAGCGAGGCGATGCGCACAACACACGCCGAACTTGGCCGACACTAATCGCCCGCATGCTGGAATCCGGTAATTCGCCGATCCGGATACCGACATCAAAACCCTCTTCAAGTAAATTGACGACGCGGTCGAGGAAAACTGCCGATACTTGCATATCCGGGTAACGTTGCAAATAATCGACAATGCCCGGAATAACAAATAACCTGCCGAACATGACCGGTGCGGTAACGGCCAGATGGCCACGGGGTTCTGCGTTTATTCCCGCAGCGGCCTCATCGGCCTCGTCCATTTCGCCGATGATGCACCGGGCATCATCCAGATAGCGGTTTCCTGCATCGGTCACGCGCACATATCGGGTTGTCCTGGTCAACAACTTAACACCTAACCGATCTTCAAGGGCGGCAATTGCCCGTGTCACGGCAGGCGGCGACATCCCGAGCCGTCGTGCGCCTGCGGCAAAGCTCTCTTCTTCCGCAACCGCCACAAATACGGTCATTAACTGTAACCTGTCCATTTTTTATTCCACTAAACGCAATAATGTATTGTGCTTGGCGGCTATTCTCATTGCAAGTGGAATATGGGAGAGTATAGCCGTCCCCGTCGCCATAGTGCGAGACGGATCAAACCCATACCCCTTAACTTGGAGAACACTCATGAACCGAATCACTATTCCTACACCAGACCAAACCCCTGCCGCCACTTTGCCATTGCTGGATGCGGTTAAAAAGCAACTGGGTGTTGTGCCTAATTTAATGAAATTGGTCAGCAATAGCCCAGCAGCCTTGGAAGGCTACTTAAGCCTCAACGGTGCATTAAACAAAGGGGGGTTGGATGCCAAAACCCGTGAACGCATCGCTTTGGCCATTGCCGAATTCAATGGTTGCAGCTACTGCCTGTCCGCGCATACCTATCTCGGCAAAAACGTCGCAAAGCTGGATGACGCCGAGATTGCGGCAAACCGCAACGGCAAATCATCCGACCCTAAAGCAGCGGCTGCAGTCCATTTTGCCACTCGCGTGGCGTATGAACGCGGCCATGTTTCAGATGCCGACTTAAATGCCGTCAAAGCGGCTGGTTACGGTCAGGCTGAGATTGTTGAAATTGTCTTGCATGTCGCCTTGAATACCTTGACCAACTACATCAATGAAGTCGCCCAGACCGAATTTGACTTCCCTAAAGTGGATGTGAAAAAAGCCGCTTAGAGGATATTGTGATTAATAATCGGCGATTCCTCATCGCCGGTTCCTTAGGGAGAATTGACATGGCCACTGCCTTTGCCGAACTTGCTTTTACCCCAAGCGTAAAGGCCGCCCAGCGCTATTATGGCAGCCGGGAGAAAAATGGCCGTTTTGAACTGGCTGAGGATGCCCGAAATCGGTTAACCGAATTTGAAGTCGAATTTATTGCCGCACGCGACAGCTTTTATCAGGCTACAGTGTCCGAATCGGGCTGGCCTTATATCCAGCATCGGGGCGGACCCAAGGGCTTCTTAAAAGTGCTGGATGACTGCACCCTAGGTTTTGCCGATTTTCGAGGCAATGTACAGTATCTGAGTGTCGGCAACCTGAATGCCAATGATCGGATATCGTTGATCTTGATGGATTATCCCAATAGGCAACGCCTGAAAATATGGGGGCGCGCCCCTATCGTCCATGAAAGTGATGACCCAAAGTTAATGGTAAAACTTGCATTGCCTGCTTATAAGGCCAAAGTTGAACGCGGTATCATCATCCATATTGAAGCATTGGACTGGAATTGTCCGCAGCATATCACTCCGCGTTACACCAAGGCCGAAGTGGATAACCTGATCGCTCCTTTACTGGAAGAGATACGGCTGCTCAAATTACAAGTTCCTGCAAACGGAGGGCATACAGGCACTGCCTAACGGCATCGCAATGCCAGGAATCATGATATTTGGATATATCCGCTTAGAGAATACACTATGAAATCACCCT
>NZ_AYLO01000016.1 GCF_000496735.2 Methyloglobulus morosus KoM1 | reverse complement strand
GCCGTCAATTGACGGCCTTGTACGGAGAAGCACACATGCTTGAAAGTATTGCACTCATTTTAATTATCCTCTGGGTACTGGGGTTGGTTTCCTCTTACACTTTGGGAGGGTTCATTCACATATTATTGGTTGTCGCGGTCATCGTAATCATACTGCGGGTCATTCAAGGACGACCAGTCCTTTAGTTGTACTAGAGAGAAATTATGCAAACGTGGGGTCGTGGAGTAAGGATCCCGATAAGGTCAGGCCTCCTGGAAACCCACATCCTAAGACAATGGGCGTTTTCAGGATTGCCTTTAGTCCTATTTATATAGGTTGAAATGATTGAATCATGTAGTGGAGAGATGAAATGGGTTTAGTCAAGATCGTAGCAATCGTATTGCTCTTAGGGGGTGTATTCGGGCTAGTATACGGCGGATTCAGCTACACCAAGGAAACCCAAGAAGCCAAGATAGGCCCATTGGAGCTGTCTGTTAATGAAACTAAAAGAGTTAATGTTCCAGTCTGGGCTGGCGTGGCTTCAATTGTGGCTGGTGCTGGGCTCCTTTTTATTTCAGGCAAAAAGAGCTAGCGACCTTCCGTTGGCGGCAAGGTAAGGATTGATGATGAAACGGCGCATAGGCATCAGGGTAAGCCCCTGTAAAAAATGATTGAGACTCCGGAACAGGTACATAATTTATTGGATAAAGAAACATTCATCGTTGGAAACGTTGATGATGAAATCCACCAAACGCATCGAAAAGCCGCATTCTATGCCTTATTCGGAGATTTGCTGTTTATCGTCCTGCCCTTGGTCGTGATTTCAATCGTGGATGTAAGTATCGGCAAGTCGCTGTTCGCGATTATTCAATCTCCAGAATTATCGTTTGGCTCAGCAGTGCTATTTGGCCAAACCATCATTAAAGTCGTTTCGGGTTTTGCACACACAAAACCCACAGGGGCGGAGCAACCTGTCTTTATTATTGCCCTGATTATTGTATTTGGGTTAGTGCCTTCGCTTGTAGTCCTGGCACTGCTGCTAAGTATCAGCCCTATTCCTAATGGATTGCTGCTGGCACAAGCGGGAATCTTTGCCTTGGGGGTCATCACATTCTTCTTCTTTGGGGTGGATGGGCATGCCTTATCCCTTCGGTATAGAGGCCGACAGCTTGATCGGCTGGCTGTCGTGCCMCCTTCAAAATAATGGATAGGCCATACAACGAGTATCGTCGTGACGTTGAAAACCCGCCAGGAATATAAGCAAGAATAAGTATGGCATTTTAAGTTGGCGCCATACCGAGTACAACTTCACACAATTAAAGGGGCAAATACCCCCTTTAATTGCTTAGAAGTTTAAATATTATGCGGCTAAGGCTTTTGAACCCCTGTTACGGGATACAAGTCCAACCATACCCATCAGGGCAGAACCAAACAGCCAGATAGCAGCGGGAACAGGTACCGCCGCAACGGGTGGTATATTATCACAATGATCGCCATGCTCATGAGCCGATCCCCATGAATGGTTTTCCCCTTCTAAAAAGCTATGGTCAAAGGCATGTCCAGAGTTGCCAGGCCAACCATAATCGGGCCTATTATGATTCATAACAGGATCATCAAAATGGCTGTTTTTAACATTAGCATCTTGTTGATGTGTCCGTTCATTCAATAGAGCCAAAGTTGGGAAAGCCATATTAGACCTGAAATTATGGGAATGGGAAAACATTTCATTGACGTGTGAATGGCCGCTGCCAATAAAGGCAGTGACAGTATAACTATCAACATCACTTAAATGCGATCCAACTTGCTCGGTATCCGAAGTCAACCTCGAAGCAGTTGCACTGCTCCCAAATCCCATCATCATTAAAGCAAAAAACACACTAATTATTTTCATAAGAAACTCCAAAGTTAATAAATATTAGGTCCAGTTAAAATAAATGTTTGCAACTCGGCTTTCTTTATATGACTAAATAAAAAGACCCTTAGCTTTCCGTCCCCATCTCGCGACAGGTTTGGCTTTTATCGTCCTTGAACCGTGCCAACCCTCAGGTCGATCACGAGCACAAACTTGCTCACCCTATCCATTGTTAAATAGCATCCCTGTATAACTGACAATACCTAGGGTGAGCGTGTGTTCTTCACCTTATCCATATATCTCTGCTGGAAGGATGTCTTCATTTATTAGTTGCACCCGATGCGGGTGTCGTCGGCTGAAATTGATTTTCGTGTGATTGGCTTGATGTGTCCGGTTGAAAAAAAGTCTTCACTATCCAAACCATAGGCAACGCTGTGTATAAGGTTTGGATCGATGTTATGAGGTTAAACGCAATCCTCAATGGCGAGGTCTCCGCATTGACTATCTTGTCGCTTGTGCCACGGGACTTGACGGGTTGGCATTTGGTAAGTTCGCCTATAATGAATCCTGCGCCACTAACCAACAGCAAGGTGGTCGGAGCCGTCATTTGTTGTTCAATATTTCGCACCAGCGTATCGGTGCGAATATTGATCCTCCGTTGCCGGTTCACCACTTGCCGTTCTGCATCCCTGATTCGGGTTGCCAGGGCATTGGCTTTGCTTCGATTTAAAAAATGGGATGCCATCATGCCTTCGTACCATCCCCATGTCCTGGTGGGTCATTAGGGTGTAGGCTGCGTATGGTCGCCGGGAATTTCAAGTAATGGCTCTTGTGGCGTATGAAACGACAGAAGATTAGTGCTAGCAGCAAATTTAAAACGACAGTAAGCAGTATGGCACTACTGGACATAAAGCCATTCTCGACTAGCCCCAGCACTACAACAGCCAGAAGCCCCATCCACGCACCGCACAACAAMCCGGCAATCAATACGCCCGCCATGACCATGTTCACTAGGCTTAAGCCTGCCTGTTGTGTTTCCAGCCCAGCGAGATGAAGGCGGTCATGGCTTAGTCCAAGCAATTCACGCCATAACGATTGGGTGTCTTCCAGTACACTGGATCCGCTGTCGCTATTACTGCGTGTTGCTGTAGGTGGAGGGATCATTTCCTCCACACAGCTGTTTGAATCCATGTTGGATAATCCTAATAACGTGCACTCAATAAGCGGCTGAGCAAAAATCCAGCCACTACCGCGATACCTAAGGACGTGGCCGGGTTGTCTTTGACATAACTGCAACAATGACGCATCAGCCGCTGTTCCGCATTTTTCAATTGTTCGCCTTTTTCGCTAAGCGCGTCTGCGGCTTGGGTGGAAGCATTGGCGATCTTTTCGCCGGCTTCATGGGCGAACTGTGATGCTTTGTCTGTCATTTCCATGGTGATTCCTTCTCTTAGTTAAGCCGACTGTTAAAGGCGGCGTTCGGGTATGAGATATAGACGTGAGGCTAACGGCCGCTCAATACGCGGCTGAGCAAAAAGCCGGCGGCCACCGCCATGCCCAACGACTTAATGGGGTGGTTACGGGTATAATTTGTGTAATCTTTAATCAAGCGTTTCTCGGCTTTTTTAGTTCCCCGCCTTTTTCGTCAAACGCTTCGGCGGCGTGCGTGGCCGCACTGGCGGCCTTGTCGACCGCTTCATGCGCATAATTAGAGGCTTTATTAATGGTTTTCATGGAGGTTTCCTATTCTACTTAAGCTGCATGTCATTCTTGACTATCCATACGCCGTTCACAGCACGGGTAACTTCGATAGCCTTGGCAATATCGGCACGGGATTTGACGAATCCGCTCAATTGGACTTTGCCCTTGAAGGATTCAACGTTGATCTCGGCAGAGCTAAGGGAGGGATCATTCAAGATGGCCGCCTTAACTTTGGTGGTGAGCACGCTGTCGTCAACGTACTCGCCCATCCCTTCTTGCTTTGGTGTCGATGCGCAAGATACGATGACCACTAAGGCCAAGGCCATAAAAAATGCAGCAATAAATCTAATAAGTTGTTTCATGGTTAAATCTCCCGTTATGCGAAAAAAGTGTTTTGTGATTCAGTGCTAAGACTTGTGTGAAGGGCGAAACCCAGTTAAGTGGCAAACACAGCTAAAGCCGTGCAGGTTTTTTCGGACAACTGCTTAAAACTGATAGTTATAAGTAAGCGCTGCATATAAACCGTAAACATACTTTAGCCCCAATACTGACCACAAACAGTTCGGTAACGCACATTCAGTAAATAAACAATTTTGTAGTCGAAGAGACGCTACGGCCAGCAACGCGGAAGATCTGAGAGGTGCAGTGCAGTGCAGTGCAGTGCAGTGCAGTGGGCAACATTAAAAGCCCAAGCTGCTTTAAATCGTCAATATTAAACTAGCGTCAACACTCTATATGGAATGCCGCACCGTAGTAAATCGATTTCAATTCCTCGGCTATAGCAACTCGACTTGGCAGTTGTTAAAGCAATAGTCTACGGTGTGCCCCAACGAACAGAGAGCCACCTGATGCCCAAGGAAGGAGGGTAACAAACTGGGTGTTTCAAAAAGCTTATACAAAGCTGGTGCAAAGGCCGTGACATATTTTTAGCTTTGTCTATTGTGGCCACGATAGTCTCTCTGGCTTGGCTGTCCACTCTGATTCAAGGCCTTTCATTGGGGTGTTTTTTTTACGGCCACAAGGCCATTGTCTTTCGATACAGGGGCGTGAATCGCCGGGCTATTGTTTATCGAGCTTAGGTGAGGCAAGCAAGGCAGGTAATAGGACAAAACTACAGGTAAGGGAATAAAACAGGGCGACAGTTAATAATTTACCCATGCCGCTTGTCCCAGGATGTGACGAAAGGGACAAGGAGCCAAAGGCCACAAGGGCTGTTGCCGCGCTGAAAAGCACAGCTCGCGCCATACTGGATTGCAGTGGTTATTTCATTCCTGCCCGTGCATAAGAGACAAAATATATGGCGTAGGAAACTGAGATAATCTGGCATTAAAATGGTGGAAATCGGCTGTCAATAGTTATCACTATTCATCATTGAGTTTCCCAGGAAAATATGTGTTTGTAATATATTCAATAGGCCCACTATCACATTCCGACTGTTCGATAGGGTTTGGTGTTCTTACCCTGTCAAAAATTATTGTGAGGAAAAACGATTCGAAATAGACGTGTCTTTCCTGGTTACCAATACGCGTTAGCTAATTTCAGTAGTGAAAAATCACATGGCGATGAATGCCTTCGGCTGCTAGGATTCGTCCACCATCCGTTTTTAGGCACAAATTAGTTATTGCCTACACTTTGCATCACATCAACTGTGCCGGGAAAATAATTGTTGAATTCTTCTCTGTGGCAATCTCGGCCATAGCCTGGAGTGCGGAGCTGGAGCGCAACTGGGTGCATTGCAATGATATATGCAGTGCCAATGATGGTAATTTTAAACCCTCCTTGGCAGTGGATTCCAGCGATCTCTGCCCGTATGACGATTATCATGAATTATCATAACGTTTTACCCAATAGCACCTTTACCTGATGTAGTTGCCCGTCATCTTGCAAGTCAATACCGTTGTTGTTTAACAGGCGATCTCCGTCAAGTTCTATGGAGGAAATGCCGCGAGACACGCTATGCGGGTTTTCAACTGTGATGTTATAGTGGCTATTACCATGCTGATAGTTAATGCTATAACTGCGCCATGCTTTCGGAATACAAGGATTAAAGGTCAATTTATCGGCTTGAACCTGTAGGCCTAGGATCCACTCTAGTCCAGTACGGTAATACCACCCGGCAGCTCCCGTGTACCAAGTCCATCCACCACGCCGCGTGTGGGGCGGTTCGGCATAGATGTCCGCCGCCAGCACATACGGTTCGACCTTATAGGCATAAACGCCGATGCGGGTGACAGTGCGGTTGATGGGATTGAGCATACGCAGCAACTCCACCGCCTGATCGCCTTCACCCAGCATGGCATAGGCAATAACCGACCAGATTGCCGCGTGGGTATATTGACCGCCGTTTTCCCGCACACCGGGCGGATAGCTTTTGATATAACCGGGATCGCGCTCGGTCTTGTCGAACGGCGGTGTGAACAACAATAACAGGCCATCGCCGTTACGGACTAGATATTCACGAACCGAACTCATCGCCCGTTGTGCGCGTTGGCTATCGGCAGCACCGGAAATCACCCCCCAGCTCTGTGCAATTGAATCAATGCGGCATTCGGCGTTGGTGGCAGAACCGAGTGGTGTGCCGTCATCGAAATAAGCACGTCGATACCAAGCTCCATCCCAAGCTTCTGCTTCCACGGCAGTTTTCAGTTGGGTAACATGTGCGCGCCAGTGAGAAGCATGCTCAACATCCCCCCTGGTTTCTGCTACCTTGGCAAATTCTGTGAGCGTGGCGATCAGGAACCATGCCAGCCAAACGCTCTCACCCTTACCCTGATTACCCACTCGATTCATACCGTCGTTCCAGTCGCCGCTGCCCATCAAAGGCAGGCCGTGCATACCTGTTTCCAAACTGAGGTCAAGCGCACGGGCGCAGTGTTCAAACAGGCTCGCTTGCAGGTCGGATTGCAACGGTTGGTAGTAAGCGTCATCCTGTTCTGGTCGCAGGGTTGCACCTTCCAGAAACGCAACTTGCTCATTAAGCACTTCTGTGTCGCCGCTGACCTTGAGGTAGTGAGCCACCACATAGGGTAACCAGATGCGGTCATCGGAAAAACGTGTGCGCACACCACGTCCCGTGGGAGGATGCCACCAATGTTGCACATCACCCTCACCAAATTGCCGCCCCGCAGCACGCAGGATGTGGGCACGGGTCAGGTCGGGTCTGGTAACCGCTAATGCCATGCTATCCTGTAATTGATCCCTAAAACCGAATGCGCCGCCCACTTGATAAAATCCAGCTCTAGCCCACATACGGCAACTCAAGGTTTGATACAACAGCCAACCGTTCAACAGCAGGTCGAGTTCCCTATCCGGTGTCTTCACTTGAACTTTGCCGAGTATTTTTCCCCAGGATTGTTTGACCTGAGCAAACATTGTTGCCACCTCGGTTGTTCGATAGCGCTGAATCAATTCGCGGGCATGGATGCGGTCGTTGCCTTGTCCCAATAAAAAGACGATTTCGATATGACCATTAGGTTCAAGCTCTATCGCTGTCGTTAGTGCGGCACAAGGGTCTAGCCCTGCACCGATGCGGCTTTTCAGCCCTTTGCGGTTCAGCAAACCTGCCGGCGCATCCAGGCTACCGTTGCGACCGATGAATTCAGCACGGTTCGCCGTCCATGCGGTTTGTTGGCCACCAAGATCGGCGAAGGCAATGCGCTGGCCAAATTCCGCATCCCAGGGATTGTAAGCAAACAGGGCGCCCGTTTCCTCATTCAATTCTGTGATGATATGCATTGCGGTGACACTACGTGAAGCGCCCAATACCCATTCCACATAAGCTGCAACGGTAATCTTACGGGTTCGCCCAGATTTATTTGTCAATGTCAATGACGAGAGCTTGACAGGATCGTCTGGACTGACCATTTGCAGCAGCTCACTATGAATCCCATGCGATAGATGGTCAAAACAGCTATACCCCTGGCCATGGCGAATAACATAGCTGGCATTGTCGAGGCGTATCGGTAAGGCAGTCGGTGTCCATAATTCGTTGGTCTCATCATCACGTATATAAAAGACTTCTCCGGACGTGTCACTGACCGGGTCGTTTGACCAGGGTGTCAATTGGTTTTCGCGGCTGTTACCACTCCAAGTGCAGCCACTGCCGGACTCAGAGACGATAAAGCCAAACTCAGCATTGGCGATCACATTAACCCAAGGTGTGGGTGTCCATTGGTTGTTGTTTAGTACGATCACATATTCGCGTCCGTCATCACCAAAACCGCCAAGTCCGTTGAATAGTTCAAGTGACGGTATTTCCAATTGTGGCGAATCGGCAATAACAGCAGTTAAGGCTTTCGGCAGAACGAAATCTGCCGTTGGCCGTGGATGCCGCAACAGTTGTTCTGTTAATGCTCCCCGCTTGCTGGTCAGTACCGCTCGTGCGGACGTTTGCAGCAGTAACCGTTCATCTGTCGATAGCTGATCAGCTCGCAGGATATAAATTGCACCGTAGTCGGCATGTTCTTGATGGGCAGAAAGTGCCTGATTTTCACGCACCATGCCCTCCAGCAGTATCTGCAAATCTTCGGCGTAAGATAACTCTTTTTCGTTCAGGATCACCAGGTCGACGGCAAGGCCTTTCATGCGCCAGTATTCATGGGCACGCAGCAATTGTTCGACAATCGTCCGATCTTCAGGCTCCGTTATGCGCAGCAAGACGATCGGTCGGTCACCCGAAATGCCACGCCGCCACAACCCAGTGACATTCAATCCATTCATTTGCATTGTCTTATTGGATGGTCGCAACCAAGGGTCGACATACAGTAAGCGGCTAGCCAGATCCTGAAACAACTGCGCCTCGCCCGGTTGGATACGCAGATGCCGTAGTTGTATATGTGCGTGCGTCCACGCCAGTGCGGATACGCGATCCCAAGTCGTCAGGTTGTGGTATTTATCGGCCAGTTCCGCTATCGACTGGCGTGTAGTGGCAATTAAAGTGGTAAAAGTCAGGTGTTCCGTGGCATCTGGGGCAATGCTAACCCGTGTACGCAAACTGAAGATTGGATCAAGGACATTGCCCACGGTATTGGTCAGCGGGCGGCCATCCACCAATGCAATCGGTTTCCGTAATGTTTGTCCACGCCCGACGAAGCGTGCCCTATCCGTTTCGTATTGCAAACCGTCGCCAGTTTTTGGCCCAGCCAATACATGGGCTATCCATATTTTCGGGTCGTTGTCTGATCGTTGCCGACGCTGTGCCACCAGCCCATGCGATTGGGGTAAATACTCGGTTTGCACGAACAGATTTGAAAAAGCCGGATGCGCTATATCGGCAGGCATGGGGGCAAGCACAATCTCCATATATGAGGTCACTTCGATTTCTCTAAGGCGCGGCCCATTATTGGTTAAACTCAGGCGATGGATTTCCGCATCATCCTCTGGCGAGATAACAATCTCTAGGGTACTTGTTATATGGCCGTCTGTACGGGTAATCCGGACACGGTCTTCGGTAAAGACCACTTCATAATGGTCGGGGTTTGCCGTTGTCGGTTGGTATCCGGCTGACCACAGTTGCCCACTGATGACATCGCGCAAATAAAGATAACTGCCCCAAGCATCCCGTGTCACATCTTCTCGCCAACGTGTCACCGCTAGATTCCGCCACATGCTATAGCCAGATCCGGCGGCGGTAATCATCACCGCATAACGTCCATTGGACAGCAAGTGCGCGGCAGGTACCGAAGCAGTCGGCAAAGGTAAGCGCCTGATGGTGGAATGTACGGATTCTTTTGCTTCGTGAACAGTTTCTAATAACGGCTCACTAGCACTATCGGCACCGCTTGGGATTCGTTCTTGTAACAATAAGTCAGCTGCCTGGATCAATGGTACGCGATGGAAACGATGGCGCATTTCCCCGTCATGAACGACATTGGAAATGGCCACCAGGGACATGCCTTGATGATGCGCCATGTAGCAACCCACTATTGCGACACGCTGGCCTTCTGCCAATCGGATGGGATTAAAGTCGAGTGCTTCAAAAAAACCATAGCGGCCTAATGCACCTTCTTTCTCCAACCTGACGAAGTTCTCTACGGCGGCATGAGGAAAATACATTGCGGCTAAAGCAGTAGAGTAAGGGGAGATCACCAACTCTTCGCCGAGTCCACGCTTCATGCCTAGTCCGGGTACGCCAAAAGCAGAATATTGGTAGGTGAAAAAAAGGTCGCGCCCATTAAAGGCCGATTCCGAAACACCCCACGGTACACCACGTTCTTTGCCATATTCGATCTGCCGTTTTACTACTAATCGACAGGTTTGGTCGAGTAAACTATAACGGGGTGTAAAGGTTACTAAGGAAGGCATTAAGTATTCAAACATCGATCCCGACCATGATAGCAGGACAGTGCCATGCGCGGCACGGGTCACGCGTCTGCCAAGATGAAACCAGTGTGTGCTAGGTACATCGCGTTTGGCAATCGCTACCAAACTGGACAGCCGTGCTTCAGATGCCAGTAGATCATAATTGCTGGGATCGAGGCTTCCTTCGTTAACCCGAAACCCAAGCGAAAACAGGTGGCATTCAGTGTTATAAAGAAACCGGAAATCCATTTCATGGAATAAGGCGCTGAATTGTGCGGCCATATTATTTAAACGCTGCGTAAGCGCGTTGGCTTGCTCCCCGGCATGTCGCAACGTAATCGCCAGTGCTTCTGAGGTGTTGGCTGAAAAAAATCCTTCAGAAGATGCCTCGTGATCAGTTAAGTAGTTTGCATAGTTTTCAGAAAGTTCACTTAAGTGAGTTTCAAGTCTGAGTGGATTATGCAGCACCTCTAGGTGAGGAAATGGGGTTGCCGATTCCACTGCAGCGTTAAGGTGTCCGGTGTAATGAATCCAAGGAAACAGGCTATCCACATCGCGCACATGGGAGCGGATATCGTCCCGTAGCAATGTAGCCCAAAGTAGTACTTCATTATCGTCCGCATTGCCGCGCTCAATGGCAAAAGTATTGGCTAGATCCAAGAATGTATCAGCGCAGCTTGTTAATTGTCGCCATAAATGACTCCAATCAGCCGGTTTAACGGGATGGCTTTTTAAAAGTTCTCCGAGTATGCTGCATTTTAATCGTAGTTCTTTGGCAGTGACGGTTAGTGTGCGCTTGTCATCGGCAATATCAGTAACCACAACCACGAGCAATCGATACGTATCAACAAGCCCAGTCAGTGCATTAGAAAGCCTAAGCGGTTGTTGCAGCATTTCTTGGCAAGTCTGAGCCAACGTAAGCAAATGCCCTGCTAAATTGCCGCTGTCAACGGTCGATACATAACGAGGCTCTAACAGATGTAAATCGCGGGTATCATACCAGTTATAAAAATGCCCATGTAAACGTGGCAGTGCATTTAGTGTACCTAGAGTGGCTTCGAGCCGTTCAACGGTATCGATCAAGCCAAGCCAGCCGAAATCCCGTGCGGCCACTACCGATAATAGGTAAAGGCCAAAATTGGTGGGCGATGAACGGTGGGCGATAATGGGTTGTGGGTCTTCCTGAAAATTATCTGGCGGCAGAAAGTTCTCTTCTGCGGTCACGAAAGTCGTAAAGAAGCGCCAGATACGCCTGCCTACCAAGCGTAATTGTACTCTATCCGCTGGTAATAATGCTTCGGCTCGATCAAGTCGGGGTGGTAAACTCAATATGCGGGATACAACTGGCTCCAGCCACCATAATAGCAAAAATGGTGCCGCAATAATGATCCCTGTTGGATTGAACACCAGTACCGCAGTGGCAGCACCGATGGCGACCGACGATGAACGGCCCAATGATTGAAAGAGGTGGTCGAGTGCATGGCCTGATGTCTTTTTTGCTTGTAGTGCCGTAACCCATTTTAACAATTGGTGTCGGGTAATGAACAACCGTATTAACGTGCTAATAATCGCGTCCAGCATCAACCAGGTTTGTTTTGCAAGCAGGGTTAGTGCCACCAGGCCATTGCCAATCGCCCAGAGTACATTTTCTGCCGCTGCGCGCAAATGTGTACCTAATGTGATGCCACGTCGGGGTAAAGTGAAGCTGCCGGTGATTGCCAAGATTGCCGGAAAGGCCAGTGCCACCAGCACCAACCCAATCAAGGTAGCCCGTGGCGCATCCGGAATAGCCCAAGCTGTGACCAACGCAAAAAAAGCGCCGGGAGCGGATAAGGATCGGCGTAAATTGTCGAGCATCTTAAATCGCCCGATTAAGGGCATTCCTTTGCCTTGTGACCCGAATATCCAAGGCAATAATTGCCAGTCTCCCCTAACCCAACGGTGCTCCCGTGATGCTGCAACCTCGGTGTGGGAAGGAAACTCTTCAAAAAACTCAATGTCACTCACCAATGCACAACGTGCATACACGCTCTCAAACAAATCGTGGCTGAGTTGCGTGTTGTCAGGTACCCGTCCGGCCAATGCCGCTTCAAAACTGTCTACGTGATATAAGCCCTTGCCACTATATGTGCCAAGGGCGAACAAATCCTGGTACAACTCGGATACCGAACTGGCGTAAGCATCGATACCGGAAGCGCCCGCAAAAATCAGGTGAAATAAGGTTTGTTCCTGCCGATGCGGCAGGGTTGGCGTCACGCGTGGCTGGAGGATGCCGTAGCCCTCAACGACACACTGAGTGTTGGAGTCGAACACGGGGCGGTTCAGTGGATGCGCGGCAACACCCACCAATTGCGATACCACGCCCATGGGCAACATGGTGTCAGCATCAAGCGTAATGACATAGCAGGTACCGGCAGGCACTACCGCAGGCTTGCCATCAATCGGTAGAAAAGAAGTGTCAGTAGCACCACGCAACAATCGGTTAAATTCCTGTAACTTGCCACGTTTGCGTTCCCAGCCCATCCACTTGCCCTCGCCAGGATTCCATAAGCGTTTACGGTGAAATACAAAGAAGCGATGGGTGTCATACTTGATATTGAGAGCAGCTACTCCAGTAATGGCTGCGTTCAATAACGCGTCATCGTTCGGCATCGTTTCCTGGTCTGAGTCTGTCCAATCGGATAACAAAGCAAAACGCACGTTTTCACCTGGATTCGATAGATAGCGAATTTCCATCTGCTCGATTTGACTTTTTACCCCTGACACGCTGAAGAATAGGGTTGGTACAACGACGAACGTACTTAGCGCCTCCGGCACCCCATCTTTCAATTCTAACCGTGGGAGGTGATTAGGCGGAAGGCCCGCAACGATGAATCGGTTCACCAAACCGACGGCGATATCTGCCGCTGGAAACAGGGCAAATAGTGTCAGCAAGAACAACTGAAATCCGTTAAGTCCTGCGGCGAGACTCGCACTTAAAGGCAGTGCGAGCAAGATACCAGCCAACACGAGGATGCTTCCTATATAAGCTATCCCTGCACGGGCAATGTAAATACGCAGAAGTTTTTGCTTTATAGAGGGTTTAAAATTGACTTCCTGTTCAAATGCATATCGCCCACCACCGATCAAATAGTAGCCCGGTTCTTGCTTACGTTCGTTGGTATCGGGTTGATTTTTGCTTTGTTGCGCTTTGTCCATTACTTTATGGGCTATTTCCAGCTCCGAATGCGGCGAACGCTTGGCGAGATCTTCAATCGCGTGGCGGTAACGATCACGGGTCAGAAAGTCCATCGCAGCGTAGCCGTCGTGAACGCGCAGACAAGCATCAGCCAGGCTTACGTCTTCCACGAATTGCGGCCAATCAAATGCGGAAATAGCCCGCATACTGGTGATGATATTGCGTACAGTCAGGTTGCCGGCGACCTGGGTGGCATGTTCCCGTTGCACAATTTCATCGAGGCTTAGGCCTTGTTCGTTTAGCCATTCGTTCAGGAAATCGAGGGAAACCACGGAGCCCGGATGTGGATCGTGCAAACGTTGTAAAATCTGCACTGCATAGGCTTGACGCAGTGGTGGCGCAGGCAGTTCTGCTTCCAGAACGGGAAGGTCAGGCTTATCGGTTTCGGCGGCAATGCGTTCGATGCGGTCCATATACGTGTCCGCCAGCTCTCGGCCGGTTTGCGAACGCATGATGCGCACTGCCAAGCGGCGCAAATTTTCGACCAACAATACCCGTAGCGTAATGGGTATCGCCCAAAGTTCACCAAGAGTGAGTGGATCGACGTTTTGATAGGCTTTTACGAAAAGAGTTAACATCTTTGAATCAAAGCGGCTATCGGTATGGGCCACTAATGCCCAAGCAATGCCATAGACACGGGGATAACCGGTAAGCACACCTTCGGATAGCTTAGGAAGTTCCCGGTAATAGCTTTCGGGCAAGTCGGCGTAAATGTCGCTGACCTGCTCTTCGAGTACATGAAAGTTGTCCAAAAGCCATTCCGCTGCGGGCGTTATGGCGTGTTGTTCGTTTACCGCCTTAGCAACGGCTTTATAGGCTGCAAGCAAGACCTTAGCATTCTCGCGCACCCGCGGGATCACTTTTTTTCCTGCTTTAATAGTACTGATTTTCTGAGCTAACGCCAAACTTGCCGCATGTTGTTCGAGCCGTTCAGTGCTGAATAACTCAAAGCGGATGGGAGTTTCGTCACCACCCGGGTGTTCAACTCTAACGTGCTTCCTTTGTTCTCGCCGCTTCTTCATGGTTTGATCCTCCGAACCCAAATATAAACAACCCATGACTAACGTTTATTCAACGACATTCGGCTACGCACCCGGCATTCGCGCTTCTGAATACATTTTGACTTTCAATTTAGTCGAGAAGCTTTTGCATAAGCCGCAAGGTATTAGACAATGACACACTGTCTGGCTAAATGAAAGAACAAATGAAACTGTTTAACTATCAGGCTAAATTCTGCCCATTAAGATCAAGATTATTAAAATGATCAAAATCAGTCAGATCCCACAGCTAGGTCTATAACCCCATCCACGGCTGTGTGGCCAGACGGGAATGACGCCAATAAGCATCATAAGCATCATAAGCATCAATAGAATAATGACGAGTAAGGTTGTGCCAATGGGCATGTTAGTTCACGTGTTATAAAAAAACGTTAAACTGAATTGCAATACTTTCGGGCCTGACTCGGGATCGTCCGTCTTCATGAGAGGTTATGGTGCATTAGCCCCAAAATACCCACTACAATCAAATATACCGCCACAAAATAATTTAAAAATCTCGGTACCAGCAATATCAATATCCCCACGACAAGTGCCAGTAAGGGTTCAAGTAATACGGGTTTGATAGTGAAA